>NZ_CBFFRL010000181.1:0-9369 GCF_965644215.1 Phytobacter sp. V69 | reverse complement strand
GGCCTCATTTCTCGCTGCCGTCCAGATCAGATGCATCGCTCTCTGGGCTAAAATCTTGTGACGACACTATCTAGTCTTTCAGGTCTTTTTTGTAGCCCAGCATATTCGGCGGCAGCGGCGATTTGGCGACCGTACCGGAACCCAGGAAGACCGCATCGATAATCGCTTTTTTATCGGTGGCGTAGTTCAGCGCCTGACGCACCAGCGCGTTATCAAACGGTTTTTTCTCGGTGTTGAAGGCCAGATAACCAACATTCAGCGCATCAACGGTGTGCAGAGTCAGATCTTTATTGCCTTTGATCTGTTCGAACTGAACCGGCGCCGGTGCCGGAATAATCTGGCACTCGTTGGTTTGCAGTTTCGCCAGACGGGTCTGCACGTCCGGAGTAATGGCGAAAATCAGGTGCTTAGTCGGCACCGCGCCGTCCCAGTAATTCGGGTTCGCGAGATAACGGATTTGCGCGTCGGTTTTATACTGCTGGAGAACATACGGACCAGTACCGATCGGCCAGTTATCGACATTCTCCGGCGTGCCTTTTTTCAGCATCGCGTCAGCGTATTCTGCCGAGAGAATTGAGGCGAAATCCATCCCCCAGTCGGCAAGGAAGGCGGCGTTAGGCTCGCTCAGAACAAACTGAACGTGATAGTCATCAACTTTTTTCACATCCTGAATCAGTTTATCCAGCCCAACATCGCTGAAATATTCGTAATTTCCTTTCGAAACATTATGATAAGGATGGTTAGGATCTTTCTGACGCATGACGGAGAAAATAACGTCATCGGCGCTAAAATCGCGGGTCGGTTTAAAGTATTTATTGCTATTAAATTTGACACCCTGACGCAGCGTAAAGGTGTAGGTTTTTCCGTCCGGAGAGATGGTCCACGCGGTTGCCAGAGACGGAACCGGAGTGTTTTTCACCGGGTCAAAGTTCACCAGGCGGTTATACAGCACCTGCGAACTGGCAACAAACGTCGGGCCAGAGCTGGCGATTTGCGGGTTGAATGATTCCGGCGAAGCTTCGGAGCAATAGACGATAGTGTCATTGTTTGCCGCCCACGCGGCGCCTGCAGGTAACAGCGTGCTCAGCGCTACCGCGAGCAGGGTTTTCCTTGCGAACATAGATTCGGACCTTTATTTATTATTTGGAGCATTAATCTCAGCACAGCAGAAGTGAACTGGCAAATAACGAATCACTATCAGGTTATTATAATCCAGTTGTTTTTGCTGAATTTTCCACCAGAATTAAATTTATCATTCAACTTAAGCGAACTTCATGCCGTCAAGGATTATCAGACGGTCTCAATGCGTCGAGAATTCAATGGTTTTGCGCTCTCTTCTGCCGTTTGCTTGTTGTGACATTGCGTACAGTAGACGCGTGAAAAAGTCTATGGGATGAAAACGTGGCAAAAACACTCTTGCGCAGCGGCGATCTTGATGATTTTCAAGCCGTGGGCGGCGGCGGTCAGGCCGTATTTGATTCGGCACTACAGATTCGTGAAGCGCTGCGTCTGCGTAAGCAGCAGGCGCTGGTTGACTGTCTTGCCATACCGCAGGTGAATGATGAAGGCGACCGCGTCGACTGGTACTCCCCCATCGAAGGCCGTTCCCAGTCCTGGAAAGCCGCTGACGAAGATGCGCGCTTTCGTGCCCTACGTTACCTGGAAAGCACGCTGGACAGCGCCGCGACCCTCAGTCGCAAATGTATCCAGTCGCCGAAAACCGCGCAGCAACTGTTTGGCTCATTGCTGGAAAAAGCGCTGCAGTTCCCTGGCGAAAACCACGTATTCCTGGTCGACGGTAAACCGGTTATCACCTTCTGGGGCTTCGTTAATCTGAACGAAAGCGCCAGAGACGATGTGCTGGAATGCCTGCGCAAAGAAGATATTCCGGACCCCCTTGCCGTTATCGAGCCGGATCCTGAACCTGCCGAAGAGCCTGCTGCCACGGTCACGTTCAGCCACGCCGACGAACCGCTGATCGTCGCCATGCCGGGCGTCAGTACCGCCGCACCGAAAGAAGAGCCGGTGATGCAGATGACCTCGCCGGTGGTTGAACCTGAGCCCGAACCAGAACCGACACCTGCTCCGGCACCGGTGAAACGCCGCCGCTATAGTCTGTGGGCCCTGCCGATCGCGGCCGCCGTGGTGGTGGCGATTGCTGCGCCGCTGTTGCTGAATCAGCAACAAGACGCGCCAGCGAAAACCGCACAGTCCGCGCCCGTGGTTACCACGCCTGAACCGGCTCCGGTTGCCGTCGCACGCCATATCCCAACGCTGAATGCGCAGTTGCCGCTCCATCAGGCCGAGGTAATTGTGCCGAAAGTGGAAACACCGGAACCGGCGGTACACGAGAAAAAACCGCTGGTGATTACCGCTATCCCGAAAGATGCGCTGGTGATGGATGCGCTGGAAGTGAAGACCGGCTCAACCCGCTTCCTTAATGGTAACTGGCGCGTCGTGATGGACGTGAAAGACCAGACCACCGGCAAAGATGTGACCATGCGTTTTCAGATTCAGAACAACAAAGGCACGGCGCGCGTGATTCAAGGTAATAACCTGAACTGTCGCGCTGACCTCTACTCCGGCCTGCACGAAACCGGGGTATTGATGATTAAGAGTCGCAGCACAGCACGTTGCACCGACGGTTCCCGCTACCCGATGCCGGAGATCTCCTGCAAAGCCGGAACCAACGATATTGCGGAATGCAGCGCGCGCTTTGAAGCGAATACCACGCCCGTTGCGGTGACGTTCAGAAAAACAGGTGCCTGATTTTATGCTGGTTAATCTTTGTGATTACAAACAGAGCGTCACGCTTATCGCCAACAGTGGCGTCCAGTTTCTTGATTTTGGCCTGACGCCGCAGGAATCGGCGCAAAGCGGCCGGTTTGTGCGTAAGACGGCAAATGGCCCGCTGCTGCGTCTGGATTACGACCTGGTCAATGAGCGCTATACCCTGCCGGCGCAAAATGGCGGCATGGCCGAGGTGGTTAAACCGGAAAGCACCCAGTCACTGCAAGCGTCGTTGGCGGTACTGGATGGCGTATGGTTGCCAATTCCGTTTCTACGCTTCAACCCGCCGCGCACCTTCGTTGAAGGGCCGGAAAACTGGGCGCGGGTGCAGATCCGTAAGCTGAGCGAAGCCGATGGCGCGGGCGATACTCACCGCGTCACTCTGGCCCTCGATAGCCAGATCAACGGTAACTCACCGTCCTCGCTGGCACCGCAAGAGAACGATATTCTCAACGGTACCCGTTTCGCGCTGGCCTGGCGTGATGACGAAGTGGCGGATTTTCTTGACCAGACCTGGGTGGATGGCTGGCTGCGCGAAGCGTTCCTGCAGTCCATCACTCAGGAAGAGCAGCGCAGTGAGCGTGAAATTACTCAGGCTCTGCGCGGCTTTGAGTATCAGGCGCACTGGCTAAACCTGCTGACCCTGCTGGGCACGCAGCTTCTGGTGCCAGAGGTGAAAATCGTCACCCATACCCTGAGCACCCCGGCTATTCCGGTGGATTTAATTCTCGATGTCGGCAACACCCATACCTGTGGCGTGATTATCGAAGATCACGGAGATGCCAACGATGGCCTGCGCCAGACCGCCGAACTACAGGTGCGCTCGTTAAGCGAGCCGCAATTCCTCAATGAACCGCTGTTCACCAGCCGTCTGGAGTTTTCCGAAGCGCGCTTTGGCAAACAGCATTTCTCAGTCGAAAGCGGGCGTGAAGACGCGTTTATCTGGCCTTCCATCGTGCGCGTTGGCGACGAAGCGCGCAAACTGGCGATGCAGCGCCTGGGCACCGAAGGCAACAGCGGAATTTCCAGCCCGCGTCGCTACCTGTGGGATGAAACCCCGGTATTGCAGGACTGGCGCTTTAGCCAGATGAACAGCAAGACGCAGCGCGAGCCGCTCGCTACCGCATTCCCGCTGATGAACCTGATGAACGACGAAGGTCAGCCGCTCTATACCCTGCCATTCGATGAGCGTCTGCCGGTCTTTTCGCCGCAATACAGCCGTAGCACCCTGATGACACACATGCTGTGTGAGCTGCTGTCGCAGGCGCTCGGGCAGATTAACAGCGTTGCCACCCGTCTGCGTCTGGGCTTCCCCGCCTCGCCGCGCCAGTTACGTACCATTATTCTGACCCTGCCGTCGGCGATGCCGAAACAGGAACGCGAAATATTCCGTCGCCGCATGTTCGAAGCCATTGCGATCGTCTGGAAAGCGATGGGCTGGCATCCGCAGGACGATGACTTTGCCAACCGCAAGCAGCAGGAAAAAAGCGTGGTGCCGGTTCCCCGCATCCAGATGGAGTGGGACGAAGCCAGCTGCGGTCAGCTCGTCTGGCTGTATAACGAAGCGATTTCCCGCTACGCCGGGCAAACCGAAACCTTCTTCGCCTCGCTCGCTCGCCCGGATCGGGCCGAAGCCCCTGGTGCGCGTCCGGGGCGTTCCCTGCGCGTTGCGTCGGTGGATATCGGCGGCGGTACAACCGATATGGCGATCACCCATTATCAGTTGGATGACGGCGCCGGCAGCAACGTCAAAATCACCCCGCAACTGCTGTTCCGCGAAGGCTTTAAGGTTGCCGGTGACGATGTTCTGCTCGATGTGATTCAACGCTGCGTGCTGCCTGCTATGCAAACCCAACTGCAAAAAGCGGGTATCACCGATGCCGCTTCGCTGCTGGCGACACTGTTTGGCGACTCCGGGCGTATCGATACCCAGGCCGTTCTGCGCCAGCAAACCACCCTGCAACTGTTTATGCCGATTGGCCACGCCATTCTGGCAGCGTGGGAAGAGAGTGACATCAACGATCCGCTGGCCGGGCTGCATGCCACCTTCGGCGAGCTGCTGAGCCAACTGCCGACGCGCAACGTGATGAATTACCTGAAACAGGCCATCGACCATGCGCTGCCTGCCGGTTCGCCGGAGTTCGATGTGCTGAGCGTGCCGGTGCAGGTCAATTTCCGCGAATTGCAGGATGCGATGCTGGCCGGGCAGTTTACTCTGGCTTCACCGCTGCATGCGGTCTGCGAGGCTATCAGCCATTACTGCTGTGATGTCCTGTTGATTACCGGGCGTCCCGGCTGCCTGCCAGGCGTGCAGGCGCTGATTCGCCATTTACAGCCGGTTCCGGTTAACCGCATGATCTGGCTTGATAAATACCGGGTGCATGAATGGTATCCGTTCAGCCAGCAAGGCAAGATCGGCAACCCGAAATCCACCGCTGCGGTCGGGGCGATGCTCTGTAGCCTGGCACTGGATCTGCGCCTGCCACGCTTTAACTTTAAAGCGGCTGATATCGGCGCGTACTCCACCGTGCGCTATCTCGGCGTGCTGGATAATGTGGTCAACACCCTGCGTGATGAAAACATCTGGTATCACGATATCGATCTGGATAAACCCAACGCCAAACTTGATGCCCGTCTGCATTTCCCGCTGCGCGGCAATGTGACCTTAGGCTTCCGCCAACTGGCGAACGCCCGCTGGCCAGCCACCCCGCTCTACACGCTGAGCATTAACTCATCCGATCTGGCGAAAACCATTGCCGGTGACGGGGTGTTGAATGTGCGCTTGCAGTTTAGCGGCGGCAACAAACACCACGGCCCGGAGTCGTTCATTCTGAGCGAAGCCTGGCTGCAGGACGGTACGCCGGTTCCGGCCGATGCGTTAACCTTTAAATTGAATACGCTGGCTGACCGCCGCCACAGCGGTAGCCATTACTGGATCGACAGCGGGAGTGTGTATCTGAAATGAGTGCAAGCATGACCACGACCCAGGCGCTCAGTGCATGGATAAATGATAATCGTCAGATTTCACCGCTGCTGGATGATGACGCGGATGCGCTGCTGGCGCGATTAACGGCATTAACGGCACAGGAAACGGCGCTTAATGCGGCGGCAAAAATGCCCTGCACCGTCGGGCTGTATGGCCATTCTCAGGCCGCCAAAGCCCACTTGCTTGGCGCACTGTGCAACAGCGGCAATGGCCGACTGCACGTTTTGCTGGGAGAGAAGACGCTGGACTATTTCAGCCATCTGAACCCTGGCCATATGTTAACCAGCATGGCGCTGCGTTTTAGCCGCGAGAATCCGCGCGTCGACGATAACTTCCCTTTGCGCCTGCGTTTGATCAGCGAAACGGATCTGGTACAGATCTTTATCGCCCACGCGCAGGCGATGCCGGAACTGCGGGTTGTCGACAAGACGGTAACTGAAAGCCGTCTGGCAAAATGGCGCGCGCTGCGCCAGCCTAACCCGGTGCCGGGCATTACCGCCGAAGATGTGGGTGCCATCGCCCGCTTCTGGCGCTCGGTTGTGCCCTCTTCTCAGCAGCATCTGGACGACGCCCTGTGGTATCAGCTCGCCTGTCTTCTGCCGTCGCTGGACCTGAGCGCGCGTGCCAGTGCCTGGTCGCTGTTATGGGGTGAGCAGCAGGAGTTGACGCAGCAGTGGCTGTCGCTGGCACACACGCTGCACCAGACCGGTAACGCTACCGATCTGGCGGCGCCGTTAAGCCTGTTAGTTGATAATTTTGCCCTGCCGACCGAAGGTTTCCTCACGCCGCTGGAGCTGGAAAACGAAGCCATTGCCGGTGAAGTGGTCGTGCATCCGTGGTCGGCAGAGCAGTTGCAAAACGCGGTCAGCATTCCGGTATCGACGCTGGCACTACTGACCAAAGAGCTGGTGCTGCCCGTTGAAAACAGCGAACTGGATGGCGTGGATATTCTCGATATTCCCACCCCGTCCCCGCAGGATGGTCACCCGCTGTGGAACAGTAAATGCCGCTGGCTACTGGAGATCTATCGTCAACAGCTGCAGCCGGATGTGCTACTGATTTGTAATGCCACGACGCACCGCGCCACCACGGCGGCGACAGCAAAAGCGTTACTCCACTGGGTGAAAGAGACACAATCTGGTCAGGAGACGGCGTTGCCGGGCCTGGTATGGACCATCACTCCGCATGATGCCCGTTTTACCAGTGGGCAAAACCTTGACGAGGTAGTGCAACAGCTGGTCGGTAAACCGGGCCAGCACTGGGGCACACTGCAAGCGCTGGATGCCAGCAGCTTGCAGCGCGTTCTCGAGTGGCTTGCTCAAGCCACGGCTCCGGCACTGCGTCAGAATCGCTTCAAAGCCTTGCGCGAACGTCACCAGCTGGCGCTGCATGAGCTGATGCAGGCCTGGCTGGTTGCGCCAGCGAAAGAAAATGCCGCCCAGCGTACCCGCGCCGAAGCGGTAGTGCGTGAACTGCAGACGCACGCGGCACGTCATGGGGAACTGCTGGAAGGTCTGCTGCCGGATATGCAGCAATTTGACACCCTGTGGAAGGTACAGCAACCGCGCGAAGAACAGGTCAGCGGCCTGTTTAATGAAGCGATCGATCTGTTTGGCGAAACAGCGGAAACCGGCGAGCAGACCCAGGTGGCGCGCGACGCAGGCCAGCAGGCACACGCCATGTGGATCAATCACCTGCGTCAGTGGAGTCGTAATGACGACAACGCTGTTCGTCTGGGGCTCTCGTCTGCAACTGTGCGCCAGATGGCGGAAATCATCATCATCAGCAGCTATCGCCTGAACATGCCGGAACAATTGCAGAAGATTATGCAGCGCGATACCGCCTGCGCGGCCCAGCTGTATGCCGCTATTGGCAACTTTATCGCGTGGTTGGGTTATGCCGATATACCGGAAGCGCAGCGCCCTGCCAGCCGCGTGCAAAAAGGCAGCACCGTATTTGCCTCGGTGGCCTCCGGCTCGACGGAGCGCTTAACGCGTCTGGGCGAGCAGCCTGTACATGCCGCCACGCGCTATGTATACGACTGGCTGGTCGCACTTTATACCCGCTCAGTAGAGAACATGGGGTACAGCCATCCGCATGATGTCTCGCCCGCCGCACGCAAAAAGCTCAAAATGCTACTGCCATAAAAAAGACCCGGCCACCTTAAACGGTGCGTCGGGCCTGTCGCTTTTGACACGCTTAACACGCTAAATCAAAGAGAACACCAGGGCTACCGGGAAACTGATAGGCCATGTCGCCCCGACCAGGCATGCGCTAAGCGTTTTGATACGGCGAGTTTCTTTGGATAAAAACCAGGTTGCGATGCCGGTCAGCACGGCCATGACGCCATAAAACATCAGCATTTTTAAGAACAAGTCCATCGTGCGCCTCCTTTCCATGGAAAACATACGTAGACTATGGTGCACATTTTTTAGGGCTTTTTTTGCCTTACCCGTCACGCATTGCGTCACGATTTAACAAAAGGTCAAAATATTGAGAACAGTAATGCCACTGGAAAGCTCATCGGCCAGGTAGAACCCACCAGAAACGCGCTCAGAAAACGAATGCGTTTACGATCGCTTGATAAGAACCAGGTAATAATTGCGCAAATCAGCGCCATAATTGCGTAGAAAACCAACATTTTTTGATATAACGACATAACCCGCACTAACCCTGTGATAACAAAACGGGCGCAATATGCGGGTTTTATTGACATATATCAAGTTTTATTCGTGTATCGTGCGGTTTGCCATTAAGCAGAATGGGTACGCAGCCGTCTTCCAGAGCAGCTAAGGCTATGAAGCCAGACGTAAAAAGGTTTCAGAGGGGCGTCTTCTGCTCCTCAGCGGTTCTGGCACGCATAACATGGGCGTGAGTCCGCCGGGCCTGCAGTGAATCGAGCGCTGCATTGATCATCTCTGTCGCCTGGCTTTTCGCACAGGCAACAATCTTTTCATCCGCAATGCCGATGTGGCAATGGGGACAGTACGTTAGCCCCTTCGCCTTATTTTTGACGATGGCCGCTAAATCTTCGACGATCACGGATTTTCCGCACTTATCACATGCAAATTCGAACATTTTTACGCCCTGCTTGACTCACTGACGTCACTATAAGGCAGCGAGAGTAAACGGCATCGAAACATGCTCAACATCATGATGATAAGGATGCGTGAACGATCACAAATTGCAATACAGCCGCGTGAGCGCACCCTACTGTTTATGCTGGTCACGCCAGTCTTTAATCATCTGCGGCGTGACCTCATCGGCGTAGCAGACAGGGTCGTAGCCACCTGGCTTGCTCCAGGCACTGCGCTTACCACAACTGCTGCCATTCCTGGCGTGGTTAAACGGGCATGCGCATGGCCCCGGGTATTGCGCTATCGAGTCCTCAATCACCTTCTGTTTTACCTGTGCATCACTCAATATTGGCATTTTGGCCAGACTGCTTTCGCAACTCAGCAAACTGGACACGGTCAGCACGAGCAACACCAGCGGGTTGATTCTCATCAGAACTTCTCATTAGATAGTGTCGTCACGAGGATAAAAATCATTGATAATAGGGCCTTCTAATCAGAAGGCCCTATTATCATGAC
>NZ_CBFFRL010000180.1:0-9459 GCF_965644215.1 Phytobacter sp. V69 | reverse complement strand
AGTCATGATAATAGGGCCTTCTGATTAGAAGGCCCTATTATCAATGATTTTTATCCTCGTGACGACACTATCTAATCCTCCGGTAATAAAAGCGCGGTGCGCGCAGAGCAAGACTAATCCAGCAACAACCTGAGCTGTATGTAACTTAATGAATATATAATTGGTACTTATAATATTTTGAGATTTCGCTTTTCCCCTTCTCTTTTTACACTGTTTTCTGCATCATTCATTTTGTTAATTTTCAAACATAAAGGTGAAGACATGGCTGACATTGATGTAAAGCAACTGACAGGGCGGCTCGACACCGTGCTGGACATTCTGGTTGCAGGGGATTACCAATCCGCCATTCGTAACCTGGAGATTCTGAAGGCTGAGTTGCAGCACCTTGATAATGCGAATCAACCCGCGTCTGCCGGCAACCCTAAAACCCCCTGGGAAGTCTGACTGATACCCTCTCGCGATAGCGGACCGCAGGATCGTGGCTCCGTTATGGCTTTTTATTAATAGACGTAACGACTCTGAAAGTAGTGGCTATGAACTCCCGACAACAACTAATACTGCAAACGGTAATCGATAAGGGACGGATGAGCGTTTCGGATCTGTCAAAAATGACGGGCGTTTCCGAAGTGACCATCCGGCAGGACCTCAATACCCTGGAAAAACAGAGCTATCTGCGTCGTACGCACGGTTTCGCCGTACCGCTGGACAGCGATGACGTTGAAACGCGCATGATGAATAACTACACCGTAAAACGTGAGCTGGCGGATTACGCCGCTTCACTGGTGAGCGATGGTGAAACGGTGTTCATTGAAAACGGTAGCTGCAACGCCCTGTTGGCTCGCCGTCTGGGCGAACAACGTGGCATTACCATCATTACGGTCAGCAGCTACATTGCACATCTGCTCAAAGATGCCCTGTGTGATGTTATTCTACTGGGCGGTATCTACCAGAAGAAAAGTGAAAGCGTCGTCGGCCCGCTGACCCGCCAATATGTTCAGCAAGTGCATTTCAGCAAAGCGTTTATCGGTATCGATGGCTGGCAGCCTGAGACCGGTTTTACCGGCAGAGATATGATGCGCTCTGACGTGGTCAACGCGGTGCTGGAGAAAGGCAACGAAGCCATTGTCCTGACCGACAGCTCCAAATTTGGCGCCGTACATCCGTACACGTTGGGCATGGGCAATCGCTTTAATCGTGTGATCACCGATGCGGGCATCCCCGCTGACGCACAGCACCAGTTACAGGAATCTGGCCTGCTTGTTGATATCGTCAACACCTCTGCTTCACTCTAATAGAAACAGCCCACTCAGCCGGGCTATCTTCTTCATATCTGAGACTATTCCGACCCGCCAATTAAGATTATTTACCCTGCCGGTAAACATGTTCAGTCGTAAAATTATATTCAGCGATATAACAGGACGTGACTATCACACGCGTGATTTTAGTAACATCTGCGCAACAAGGTTTTACGGAAAGTCTTTAGGACAGGCCACAGGCACTATACTTAAAGAGAACACTTTTCCGTGAATCAACCATTCAGGAGAAAGTATTATGATGTTAACAAGCAAAAAAATGGCGGCCGCTCTGCTGGCTGTAACCCTGGCAATGTCTCTGAGTGCATGCGGTCACTGGTCAAAACGCGATCGTAATACGGCAATCGGTGCAGGCGCAGGTGCTCTGGGTGGTGCTGTCTTAACTGACGGTAGCACGCTGGGTACGCTGGGTGGCGCAGCGGTGGGCGGTATCATCGGTCACCAGGTTGGTAAGTAATTGGTTTCAACACGGCACCTAAAACAGAATAAAGATACTTTCTTTCAGGTCTGAATACGCAGTATAAAAAAAAGGCCACGATCCCTATCGCGGCCTTTATCTTTGGCGGTCAGTCTTAACCGCCCGCCAGTTTGACTTTCATTCCTTTCGCTTCCAGTAATAATTTAAGCAGATCGCGCTTATCACCCTGAATTTCAATTACGCCATCTTTGACCGAACCACCGCAACCACATTTCTTTTTTAATTCTGCGGCCAGTGTAGTCAACGCGGCGTCATCACCATCGACGCCGGTGATCAAGCACACGCCCTTCCCTTTGCGACCGCTGGTCTGGCGCTGAATGCGCACAACCCCATCACCTTTAGGACGCTCAACGCGCACTTTTTCTTCATCAATGCTCCCGGTTTCCGTGGAATACACCAGGCGGCTATTGTTATCGCTCATCATGCCCCCAGGCTAAGAGATGCGTTAATGTCGCGCAGCGTCTGTGCCGGATCTGCAGACTGTGTCACCGGGCGACCAATGACCATATAGTCTACACCCGCTACCAGCGCCTGCTCCGGGGTCATAATTCGGCGTTGATCGCCCACGTCGCTGCCCTGCGGACGAATACCCGGCGTGACCAGCTTAAATTCTTTACCGAACGCCGCTTTGAAACGCACAGCTTCCTGTGCCGAGCAAACCACGCCATCCAGACCACACTGCTGGGTTAACCCCGCCAGCCGTTCCGCGTGTTCCGCCGGCGTGGCGTTAATGCCTAACCCCTGCAGGTCGCTGGCTTCCATACTGGTGAGCACCGTTACCGCAATCAGCAGCGGCGCATCGTTACCGAAAGAGTGTAACGCCTCTTTTGCTGCGGTCATCATGCGTGCGCCGCCGGAAGCATGTACGTTCACCATCCACACGCCTAACTCTGCCGCGGCTTTTACCGCATGAGCTGCCGTATTTGGGATGTCATGAAACTTTAAGTCCAGGAACACATCAAAACCGCGCTGCTGCAGGTCGCGAACCAGCTGCGGGCCAAACAGCGTAAACATCTCTTTACCGACTTTCAGTCTGCAGTCACGGGGATCGATGCGGTCGACAAAGGCCAGGGCTTTATCACGATTATCGTAGTCGAGTGCGACCACGACCGGAGAAGATGTTAACGCGCGGGAAATAGATGAAGCAGTAGACGTCATGATGAGACCTTCTTTAATGAGGGCACCCGCTCAGGCGCGAATAATAAACGGCGAGCATTCTACCTGTGACTACGCGGAATTGACAGGTTCCATTCATCAGCTGCGAAGCGATGTTGGCACGGTATTACATGATTGAAAGTGTAGACCCAAATAGTATGTTGTAACTAAAATAAGGTTTTTTTAAAAATTACTGCCCGTCCAGGCCGCGAATCGGCTTAACGGTTGACCAGGCGCGGCATGACGGACAATGCCAGTACATGGTAAACGCGGTAAAACCACATTTATGGCAGCGATAACGCGGCTTGCTGCGAATTTGCTCACCCACCATATCACGCAGCACCATCAGGCTCTCTTTCGCGCGCCCTTCTTCTGCTTCGTTAAGGTGATAGTCCATCAGTTTGTGGAAGACCCGCATCGTCGGATGACGCTGCAACTGACGCGTGACGTACAACTGAGCAGGATCCTGGCCTTCTCGGTGCTCCATGATTTCGGCGAGCATCAATTCTGCGGTGGCACCGGTGTTCTCTTCCACACAGCGCTGCAGGAACGCGGCCCATTCGTCATTTTTGCCCAGATGCTGGTAGCACACTTGCAGCATCTCCAGCGTTTCGCTGACCAGTTCTTTGTCCTGTTCGATAACACGCAACAGACTTTCAACAGCTTTGGCGTATTCCCCTTTCGCCATGAACACGCGGCCCATCATGATCGACACGCGAGGGCTGTCGCGGTCGGCGGCGGCGCCTTTTTTCAGCAGCGCCATCGCCCGATCCATATCGTCATTGCCCATTTGCTGCAACGCCAGCTCGCAGTAGAAATGGGCGATTTCGCCACGTTGTTTGTCTATGCCGAGCTTAACGAGGCGCTCTGCTACATCAATCGCTTTCTGCCAGTCGCTGGTGGCCTGATAAATCTGCAGCAACTGTTGCAATGCGCCAACGCGAAAATCGGTTTCGTCGACAAGCTGGTTGAACATGTCTTCCGCACGGTCATACATCCCCGCAGCCATATAGTCACGGCCCAACTGCTGCACGGCGAGCAGGCGCTGGTCATAGGAGAGCGACGCGCTTTCCATCAGGGTCTGGTGAATACGGATAGCGCGGTCTACTTCGCCACGCGAGCGGAACAGGTTTCCAAGGGTAAGATGAGCTTCGACAGTGCCAGTATCCTCTTTGAGCATATCGAGGAACAGGTCCACCGCCTTATCTTGTTGGTTGTTCAGGAGCAGGTTCATCCCGGCTACGTAATCACGCGATAGCCGGTTCGCCTCGTCTTGCTTTGATTGTTGAGCATTTCTGCGCCCCATGTACCAGCCGTATGCAGCCGCAACAGGTAACAACAGAAACAACAACTCCAACATATACGATTATTCCTTCACTACCGGCGTACCGGGATTCACAGTAGCCGTGGTAGCAGGCGCAAGTTGATGCTCGAGTCGTTTAATTTTCCGCTCCGCACGTGCCAGAGAGACGCGTACGCGTAGCCAGAACAGACCACAAATTAGCCAGCCAATCACAAAACCTGCAGCAAAGAGAACGGCCAGTAATGTTGAAATGTGATATTCGCCCTGGGCGAGCAGATAATTGAAGGTCACCTGCTGATCGTTTTGCGCTCCAAGGGTGACCGAAACGACAAAAATCGCCAGCACCAGTAAGAAAATGAGTAAATATTTCACATTACTTCCCGTTATGTGGTTGTGAGCGAATAAGTTATGTTCAACCGACTGCATCCAGCCTTATAAACTACCATTTTAGCGCCTGGTGCGAAACGGAAATGCGTAACGCCTCATACTGATTTAGGGTCTAAAGCGAGAATTTCAACGTTCTTGCTCTTCTCTTTCGGCTATTTCCTGCTTTTCTTCCACTGGCGGTGTAAGTGGGCCGCATACGCACTGGGCAAGCCAGGTGGCGACCGTCACCAGAAGCCAGGAGATCAGCGTCGCGACGACCAGATCCTGTGGCCAGTGCATGCCGAGCAATAATCGGCTCCCCATGACACTAGTTGCCCACAGCAGCAGCACAACAATAGTCCAGGTCCGACGACGTGGCCAAAGCAGACCAACTCCAAGCAGCGCCCAGCTGGCGGCAAACATCGTGTGGCCCGAAGGGAACGCAAACCCCGTCTCGTTCTGCCAGTGTTTGCGTAAAAACTCAGGAATGGTCACCTGGTTGATAAGCTGTTCTTCTACCAGATGACTGCGTTCTTTTCGTTTCAGGCTGTAAAACTCATCAGATTGAATATTATGCGTTTTTTCAAGCCAGACCACAAATGGCCGGGGCTCCTGTACCCGTTCTTTAACCCAGGATTTCACCCCCTGACCGGCGAGGATCGCACAGCCCAAAATGGCGAACAGCATCAATGCCGGTTTTAAGCGAAAACGCAGGCACCACAGAAACCAACCGCAGTGGACGACATGGGTGATGATGCCCCAGGGTTGGGTTACGGTTTCCGTTATCCAGTACATCGCGCGCAGCCATACACTGTTTTCACCAGGCTGCCAGTTCCAGCCAGACATCCACACGGCAACAGGCATAATTAACAATAATCCCGCACCGACCGTCGTGCGCTTTGCAATGGAAAGCATCTTTTCTCCTTTAATCTTCGGCCTGACAATCATAACTGATAAATAACATTTTCGGGAAAAGTGCCAGATTTGTGCGTTTTACCAGCAATGTGTCAGGAGGTGGTTAGTGATGTAAAGCGCATTGTGGCAAAATGCGGTTATACAAAAGGCCAATCGTCTGACGGCCAGCATAAATCTGGAGAATCACATGCAGCTTAAACGCGTGGCAGAAGCCAAACTGCCAACCCCATGGGGCGATTTCCTGATGGTGGGTTTTGAAGAACTGGCAACCGGGCAAGATCATGTTGCGCTGGTCTTTGGGGATATTTCCGGGCAGTTACCGGTTCTGGCGCGAGTCCATTCAGAATGCCTGACGGGTGACGCGCTGTTCAGCTTACGCTGCGATTGCGGTTTTCAACTGGAAGCAGCACTGACGCATATAGCAGAGGAAGGCCGTGGCGTATTGCTTTACCACCGCCAGGAAGGTCGTAATATCGGCCTACTCAATAAAATTCGCGCCTATGCGCTGCAGGACCAAGGCTACGACACCGTTGAAGCAAACCATCAGTTAGGGTTTGCCGCCGACGAACGTGACTTCACGCTATGTGCCGATATGTTCAAACTGCTGGGTGTGGATGAAGTACGTCTGTTGACCAACAACCCGCTCAAAGTCGAGATCCTCACCGAAGCTGGCATCAATATCGTAGAACGTGTGCCGTTAATTGTCGGACGTAATCCGAAAAACGCGCATTATCTCGATACCAAAGCCGCGAAGATGGGTCACCTGCTAAGCGAGTAACGTCTGAATATGCCGGGTAGCGGGCCTTCGCCACCCGGCATCTCACATTTAATGCAGCATATTGCGAATTACGTAATGCAGGATGCCGTCATTCTGGTAGTAGGTCAGCTCCGTAGCCGTATCGATACGACAGCGGCAATTTAGCACCTCTTGCGTACCGTCAGTACGGGTTAGCACTACCGGGATAGTTGCCCCAGGTTTAAGCTGATTCAGGTCGGCGATATCCAGTTTCTCCTCCCCCGTCAGCCCCAGGGTTTTACGCGTCGCGCCTTGCGGGAACTCAAGCGGCAGTATGCCCATCCCAATCAGGTTCGAGCGGTGAATACGTTCAAAAGACTCCGCAATCACCACCCGCACGCCCAGCAGACGTGGCCCTTTCGCTGCCCAGTCACGGCTGGAACCCGAACCATACTCTTTACCGGCAATCACCGCTAGCGGCGTGCCTTGCTGCTGATAGCGCATCGCTGCATCATAAATGGCGACCACTTCGTCACCCGGCAAATGACGGGTCATTCCCCCTTCTACACCCGGCACCATTTCGTTACGAATGCGGATGTTGGCGAACGTCCCGCGCATCATGACTTCATGGCTACCGCGACGCGAGCCGTAGGAGTTAAAATCCCGCCGCTCCACACCGTGGCTTTGCAGATAACGTCCTGCCGGACTGTCGGCCTTAATGCTGCCCGCCGGCGAGATATGGTCGGTGGTCACGGAATCACCCAGCATTGCCAGAATGCGCGCGCCGCGGATATCTTCAACCGGTTTTGGCGTGGCTTCCATATCGTCAAAGAACGGTGACAGGCGAATGTAGGTTGAATCATCCTGCCAGCCGTAGGTGTCGGAGCTTTCTACCTGAATCGCTTTCCATTCCGGCGTACCTTCAAACACTTCGGCATACTCTTTATGGAACATCGCGGTAGAAACCTGCTCAACCGCCCGGGCGATCTCCTGACTGGATGGCCAGATATCTTTCAGATAGACCGGGTCACCTTTGCGATCGTGCCCCAGCGGATCCGTGGCCAGGTTGACGTTCATATTGCCCGCCAGCGCATAGGCCACCACCAGCGGCGGCGACGCCAGCCAGTTGGTTTTCACCAGCGGATGAATGCGTCCTTCGAAGTTACGGTTACCGGAAAGCACCGCGCCAACCGTTAAATCACCCTGCTTGATTGCCTGCTCGATAGGTTCGGGTAGCGGTCCCGAGTTACCGATACAGGTGGTACACCCGTAGCCCACCAGATTGAACCCCAGCTCATCAAGATACGGCGTCAATTTCGCCTGAGCGAGATAGTCGGAAACCACTTTAGAACCCGGGGCCAGTGAGGCTTTGACCCACGGCTGGCGTTTCAGCCCGGCATTCACCGCGTTTTTCGCCAGCAGCCCCGCCGCCATCAAAACGCTCGGGTTCGAGGTGTTGGTACAGGAGGTGATGGCCGAGATCACCACGGCACCGTCGGGAAGCTCGTGTGTTTCGCCTTTAAACACGTACTCCACCGGCTTGCGGTCTTTCTGTGCGGTGTTGAGCTCCAGCTCAGTGCTGGCGGCAAAGGCTTTCGGCACATCGCTTAACGCCACGCGGTCCTGCGGTCGTTTCGGCCCGGCAAGGCTGGCTTCAACGTCGTTCATATCCAGTTCAAGGGTGCTGGTGAATACCGGCTCATCGCCCGTATTACGCCACATCCCCTGCACTTTAGCGTAAGCCTCAACCAGCGCGACCTGCTCTTCACTGCGCCCACTCAGACGCATATATTCCAGCGTTACGCCGTCAATGGGAAAAAAGCCACAGGTTGCGCCATATTCTGGTGCCATATTGGCGATGGTCGCCCGATCCGCCAGCGGCAGCGAGTCCAGCCCGTCACCATAAAACTCGACGAATTTGCCCACCACGCCGTGTTTACGCAGCATCTGGGTGACGGTCAAGACGAGGTCGGTGGCGGTGATCCCTTCGCGTAATTTGCCGCTCAGTTTGAAGCCCACTACGTCAGGGATCAGCATGGAGACCGGTTGGCCCAGCATCGCCGCTTCGGCTTCAATCCCGCCAACGCCCCAGCCCAGTACGCCGAGGCCGTTGATCATAGTGGTATGCGAGTCGGTCCCGACCAGCGTGTCCGGGTACGCCACCCACTCTTTGCCCTGCAATTCGCTCCACACCGCTTTGCCGAGGTATTCCAGATTCACCTGGTGGCAAATCCCGGTACCGGGCGGCACAACGCTAAAGCGGCTGAATGCCTGTTGCCCCCAGCGCAAAAAGACATAGCGCTCGTGGTTACGTTCCATCTCCAGACGCACGTTTTCGTCAAAGGCGTCATCATCACCAAAATGGTCAACGGTGACGGAGTGGTCAATAACCAGATCAACAGGGGAAAGCGGGTTCACTTTGGCGGTGTCGCCACCGAGGCGTTTAACAGCCTCACGCATGGCGGCAAGGTCAACCACGGCCGGTACGCCGGTGAAGTCTTGCATCAGAACTCGGGCGGGGCGATAGGCGATTTCACGATCGGCATGGGCTGTTTTCAGCCACCCGGCCAGGGCACGGATATCTTCTTCGGTGACAGAATCTTCATCCTGCCAGCGCAGGAGATTTTCGAGTAGTACTTTTAGCGACTTGGGTAGACGCGCAATATCCCCAAGTTCCTTTGCGGCCAGCGGCAAGCTGTAGTAGTGATAAGTTTTATTCTCTGCCTGCAACGTGTCCTTACTGGCTTCGCGTAGGGTCGACGACATATGCTCCTCCTTAATCACAGGATTGCGAAACCCTGATTGTTATCAGGGTCTGTATTAAAGATAACACAAACATGTCGTAACGTTTTTATAACAACTCAAATGGCTAAATCTGACTGTCAGGCGGGCAAGTGCTGGAGAGTAAAAGCAAAAAACCCCGCCTGAGCGAGGTTTTTCAATTGATTAGGATAACCATATCCAGATGAGCTCTCCCCAAAAAAACAGGGAAAAAGAAAACGCGCTCATCCACGACCAGTATTTCACAGAACAACGATTATTCATCATATACACACCAGAGAATGTATTCATTAAAGCTGGGTAAAAACGCAATTCATTATTGCTGTGGTGTATTTATTTAAGGAAGGTGCGATTTAATCGGTGGGGTTCAGTGGAGTCCTTAGCTGTATTAGCCTTACCTTAGCTGAGCTGT
>NZ_CBFFRL010000179.1:0-9624 GCF_965644215.1 Phytobacter sp. V69 | reverse complement strand
AGACTCTCAGAGTCTGGACTGAGTACGCCCCTATGGGGCGTTATCAATGCCACCTGCTATGCAGGTGGTTTTTTACGGCTGTGATGTGAGGAGGGAAGGCGTCAGACCGCCGCATCTCGGTTGCGCATCACCCCTTCCTGCACGGTGGACGCAACCAATACGCCGTCACGGTTATAGAACTCACCGCGAACAAAACCACGCGAGCTGGATGCCGACGTACTCTCAACGCTGTAAAGCAGCCAGTCGTTCAAATCGAAGGGGCGATGGAACCACATTGAGTGGTCAATGGTGGCGACTTGCATCCCTTTTTCAAGGAAACCGACGCCGTGCGGCTGGAGCGCAACCAGCAGGAAGTGGAAATCAGACGCGTACCCGAGCAGATATTGCTGAACGCGCAAATCTTGCGGTAGCGTGCCGTTGGCGCGCATCCAGACCTGACGGGTCGGCTCGGCGACATGCCCTTTCAGCGGGTTGTGAAATTCAACGGGGCGGATTTCAATCGGCTTGTCACCAAGGAACTTCTCTTTCACCAGCGGCGGTAAAAATGAGGAAAGCTCACGGGCAATTTCCGTTTCGGAT
Source organism: Phytobacter sp. V69 (assembly GCF_965644215.1). Lineage (NCBI taxonomy): Bacteria > Pseudomonadati > Pseudomonadota > Gammaproteobacteria > Enterobacterales > Enterobacteriaceae > Phytobacter > Phytobacter sp. V69. The sequence goes on along the minus strand of NZ_CBFFRL010000179.1, from coordinate 9,045 downwards.
TTCAGCGATTCCGGCTCCGGCGCAGCAGGCATGGTTTTTTGATGCTCATAACCTGGTTCAGGTGCCTGGAACGAGGCCGTCATATAGAAAATCGGCTTCCCGTTCTGAATGGCGGCCACGCGACGGGCACTAAAGCTGTTGCCGTCACGTAACACTTCAACGTCATAGATAATGGGTTTTTGGCTATCGCCGGGGCGCAGAAAATAGCTGTGAAAAGAGTGTACCAGCCGGTCTGCCGGCACGGTTTCTTTGGCTGCGTACAGCGCTTGCCCAACGACCTGACCACCGAACACCTGGCGCAGGCCTAAATCTTCGCTCTGCCCCCGAAACAGACCTTCCTCAATTTTTTCCAGATTCAATAATGACAGCAGATTAGTAAGCGCCTGACTCATAGGTGTCCTCAATAAAAATAAAACCGACGCAGCGGATTCCTTGTTCAGTATAACCTGGAAATAAAAGTGGTCCGATGGGTGCAATAATCTGAATAAATGGGGGTTTGCAGGCAGATATCAGTGATATGTGCCACACTTGAACACGTTACGATGGTTCAACCACACATTCTGGCAGGAAACATTCTTGCTGGTGCATAGAAGATAAGGAGACCTCATGAAACTCGTGCACATGTTAAGTGGTTTAGCAGTCGCTGTAGCGCTGACTGCCTGCGCCAAGAAAGCCGCAGACATTCCCGTACCTGCACCGAACCCGCAGGTACCAGCAGAGAGTACCGCGGCGATAGCCCAGCCTAACGTTTCCGGTACGGTGTGGATCCGCCAGAAAGTGGCACTGCCGCCGAATGCGGTCTTAACCGTGACTGTTTCTGACGCCTCTATGGCCGATGCGCCGTCTAAAGTGATTGCCCAAAAAGCGGTACGTACCGAGGGTAAACAGGCACCGTTCAGCTTTGTCTTGCCGTTCAACCCGGCGGATATCCAGCCTAACGCCCGTCTGCTGCTAAGTGCGGCGATCATGATCGACGACAAAATGGTCTTTGTGACCGATACGGTTAAACCGATTATTAACCAGGGCGGTACCAAAGCTGACTTGACGTTGGTTCCGGTGCAGCAAACCGCGATTCCGTTACAGCCAGGTGGAGGGGCCGCAACAACCGTGCCTTCAACGTCACCGACGCAGGTAAGTCCTTCTGCGGCCACGCCTGCTCCGACTCAGATGTAATGATGTGCGTGCCTCCTCTCCTGCCGGGAGGGGAGGTTTTAGTAAATCCAGCGGTAGTGCTGCAAATCAATCTGCCCACTGCCGGATACTACAATACCTTCTGCCAGTAATGCCTGCCGCTGACGCTGTAAATCCGGTCCGCTTAATGAAATGCAGCCGTGGCGATTGACCACCCGGTGCCAGGGTAAGGTGCTGCCTTCCGGTAAGCGCTTTAACACGCCGCCGACCTGCCTTGCTGCACGCGGTGAGCCTGCCAGCCTGGCGACATCGCCGTAGGTGGTGACATACCCTTCCGGAATTGAGGCAATGATGTGCCAGACCCGCTGTGGAAAAGAATCGTGATTATCCATACTGCCTTCCTGACTGACGAAAGGTCAGCATAAACAGTCAGCTCGCGACTGTGAAGGGGGGATTGCGCAAGAAATCGGCATCCGTCAGAGTGCGGCTTGCAATTGTGGTATGGGACATGGATAATGCGCCAGCGCGTTGGTTAACAACGCTCTCAATGGGGGCTCTGTTGGTTCTCCCGCAACGCTACTTTGTTTACCAGGTCAGGTCCGGAAGGAAGCAGCCAAGGCAAAGGACGTGTGTGCCGGGATGTAGCTGGCAGGGCCCCCACCCATTTCTGGTACTGTTTCTCTCCTCTCTTTTCCTTGCCCTCTGCGTTGCTTCTGTTTTATGGTCAATTTAACGCCATTTATGCAGAAAGGATGCCTGTGACCACGCCGCACATAACCACCGAACGCTTACTCCTTCAGCCACTTGTCTCTGCCGATGCACAACACATTCAGCGTGTTTTTCCCCGCTGGGAAATCGTGCGTTATCTGGTTGGCACCATTCCCTGGCCTTATCCGGACGACGGTGCCGCACACTATGTGAATCATGTCGCGTTGCCTGCATCCGAGGCGGGGAAAGGATGGTACTGGTCTATCCGGCGTAAAGCGGAGCCTCAGCAGCTTATTGGCGTGATTTGCCTGATGGACGTACCCGATTGCAACCGTGGGTTCTGGCTGATGCCCGAATGGCAGGGGCAGGGCTTGATGAGCGAAGCCAGTGATGCGGTGACGCGTTTCTGGTTTGAGGAATTAGATAAAGAGGTGCTGCGCGCGCCGAAAGCGGCCGCTAACACCCGTTCAGTCAACTTCTCGCAGCGTAGCGGCATGCGCCTGGTTCGTCGTGAAAAAGCGCAGTATGTGGCGGGTGAACTGGACTCCGAACTCTGGGAGATCACCCGCGAGGCGTGGCGGCGTTTAACGCGCTAAGACTGATGTCTGAATCCAGGAATCAGAGATCGTCCCCGGTCACGGAGCTGCGCGATTTTTGAATTTCCATGATGTTTTCTGCGGAATAGATCAATGCCACGTTGCTCTCCGCGTCTTCATCACTGGTCATCAACAGCGAGATGTGGTTGTTGTCGAAATTAATAAACGCCGTCTTATTGGGATAAAGATCCACATCCTGCATCTCTTTTTGCGTAGAGTGCGCGGCGACGCCATATTTTTTCTTCAATGTCTCAAGGGTTTTCACGACGTCTTCATCGGGGATCACAATCGCGATGCGGATAAATTTATCGTTAACAAAAAACAGCGTGGCTTCGGTTTTTTTACCGGCAAAGGCAAAGTCTTCACAGCTATACATCTTGCCGATAGGTGCTTCTTCCGGCTCTTCCATTGTACAGTTCGCCTGCGCGATAACGGTGGAGGTAGATGTGCCGAATTTCATATCACGGTAGCCATCCGTTGCGAAGGCAGAGGTCGAAAAGGCCGCCATGGCCAACACTAACGATAATTTATTTTTAAAACGCATGTAAATCTGCCTTATTAAAATGATTGCCGGTGGTGATAATTAGCAGTTAAGGTTATTCTTAGTATCATCAGCGAGTTATACTAATCGCGACGAAGCGCAAGTAAAGCAATTTGCTGACACATAACACCTTCACCACCGAAGAAAACGCGCGCGTCATCACCCCGCTCAGGACCTGTGGTTATCCATTCGTCATCATTAATAATATATTGTCATATACCTGAAATATTAACTTCACTTAACTGTCATAAATGGCGGGTAAAATATTTGTGGGCATTTTTAAATTGTCATAAGCTTTTAATATAACTCTGGATCAGTATGTTAACTTCGTGTATTAATAGTTTGCTAACTCACACGGGAAGGGATAATCATGACCAGTGCGGTATTGAACGTCAAAATTGATCAGACGTTAAAAGAGAAGCTCCGTCATTACGCAGAAGAAAATAATGAGAACCTCAGTACAGCGACTGAAAAACTGCTGCTGCTGGCATTCCAGTCTGCTGAACAGGGTGGGGTATCGGAAGAAGATATCGATAACCAGCACCTCGAAGAAGAAAGTACTGCTCCATTAAATCCAAAAGAGATCAAGGCATTACGTAAACTTCTGAAGAAGAAAAAATGAACCAACAACTGCTCTCAACGGCCAGCAACTATTGCGAGGCCTGTGACCTGTTACGCTCAGGCTTTGTCAAACATGTTCGTCTGAACTGGAATATCGGTAGCGATGAGTTTTTTCGCATCGCTACTGACTGGTGTGATGCCGGCGCGAAAATAAAAAAAGAAGGCGATAGTTTCGTTATTTCTATAAAAGGGTTTCCAATTCCGCGCCAGCAGTAATTTTATTGTCATGAAACTGTCATTTAATTTGCACGCAGTTTTGTGATGATGACGCAAAATATAAATATGTTGTAACCATCTCATCATCATCACGGACGATGTTTACGACGAGCCTGTCTGGCTCGTCGACATTTCTTTTTCTGCCTTTTCATTTTTCTGACGCCGCATTGTGGCCTGCATGGCATTTCTTTCCCGTGCGTAACAGTTGCTGCAGTAATCAGGTACACTGGCTTGAAATCCGCCGCCAGATGAGTGCCATGAAAACCATTACTCTCTATGATGTCGCCCGACTTGCCGGGGTTTCTTACCAAACCGTTTCGCGGGTGATCAATCAGGGAAAGCACGTGTCGACGCGTACGCGGGAAAAAGTGCTGACGGCGATGGCGGAGCTGCACTACATCCCCAACCGTGGGGCACAGCAGCTGGCGGGGAAACGAACTAAAACGCTGGGGCTGCTAACCTCCGACCTGGCCCTGCATGCTCCCTCACAAATTGCCTCGGCGGTAAAATCTCGAGCCGCACAGTCCGGTGTAAGTGTGATCATCTCTATGCCCGAAGCGCAAGACGCGCAGGGATGCACTGCCGCGCTGCAGGATCTGCTGGCCCAGCGGGTCGATGGACTACTGATCAACGTCCCGCTGGATGATGAGCAGGCTGAGTCCGTATCGGTACTGGCAGGCCCGGTCCCTGTCCTCTTTCTTGATGTCGGCGAAACGGCGGCGGTCAACAGTCTGATTTTTGATGCTGACCAGGGTGCGCGTCTTGGCGCAGCACATCTGCTGGAGCAGGGGCATCAGCATATTGCATTGCTGGGCGGACCGCAGTCATCGGTCTCCGCACGGGCAAGAATGTCAGGCTGGCTGATTGCGCTGGAGGAGGCGGGATTATCGCCCTGTGGTTGTGAATATGGCGACTGGAGCGCGGCGTCCGGCTATGAAAAAGGGCATCTGCTTCTGGCGGCAGATACGCCGCCGCAGGCCATTCTGGTTGCCAACGATCAGATGGCGCTGGGGGTGATGCGTGTTTGCGTGGAACGGGGTTTAACCGTTCCGGGCCAGATTTCAGTGGTGGGATATGATGATACCGCCGATAGTGCCTGGTACTCACCGCCGCTCACCACTATCCACCAGGCGTTCAAAATCGCGGGCGAGCGTAGCGTGGAATGGGTACTTTCACGCCTTTCCAGCGACGATTTGACGGTCAGCCAGACGCTGCTGCCGGTGACGCTGGTGGAGCGAGCCTCAACCTCTCCGGTGACATCGATTAACGTCAGCGGTGAAACTCTGGCCAGACGCTTAAACGAGCTGGCGCAGCTCGCTGCACTGCTCGATCGTCGTTAAGTCTTTTGTGATCCCTTTCGCTTTGGCGCGCGTAAAACCTTTACGCCAGCGCCAATTCGGTGCATTGTGCATAAAATTGTGAGCGCTTCGCAAAAATGAGGTCGATATGTCTGTTTCCGCGTTAAGTTCGTTGTTCTCTCGTCGGGATTGGGAAAATCCGGTCATCACTCACTGGCACCGTTTACCGGCTCATGCGCCCATGTTCAGCTGGCGCGATCTGGGCGAAGCGCTTCATCATGAGATGCCTGCAACCCGTCGCTTACTCAATGGCGACTGGCAGTTCAACTTTTTCTCCTCGCCGGAGGCCGTTCCGGATAGCTGGATCAACGCAGATCTTGCCGATGCGGTGCGTATGCCCGTGCCGTCAAACTGGCAGATGCAGGGTTTTGATACGCCCATTTACACCAACGTCACCTATCCGATTGTGGTGAATCCGCCGTTTGTACCGCAGGAAAACCCGACCGGCTGTTACTCGCTCACATTTAATGTCGACGCACAATGGCTGGCGAACGGGCAAACGCGTATCGTGTTTGACGGGGTCAACTCCGCGTTTTATCTCTGGTGTAACGGACAGTGGGTCGGCTATTCCCAGGACAGCCGTCTGCCTGCTGAATTTGACTTAAGTAACATACTGGTGCCCGGCGAAAACCGCCTGGCGGTGATGGTGCTGCGCTGGTGCGATGGCAGTTATCTGGAAGACCAAGATATGTGGCGGATGAGCGGCATTTTCCGCGACGTCTCTCTGCAACATAAACCGCACACGCGCATTGCCAATTATCACTACACCACCCGGCTAAACGCGGAGTTTAGCCACGCGCAATTGCAAACGGAGGTTGAGCTGTCCGGTGAGTTTGCTGGCTGCCAGGTGGCCGTTGCTCTGTGGCGCGGTGAAGAAAAAATCGCCGAGGCCCGCCAGGCCCCGGGGGGCGCGGTGGTGGATGAACGCGGTGCGTGGGCCGAGCGTTTAAGCGTTGCAATGTCCGTTGACCAGCCGCTGCTGTGGAGCGAGGAAACGCCTGAGCTGTATCGTCTGACCATTGCATTGTATGACGCTGAAAACCGTTTGCTGGAAGTGGAAGCCTGCGATGTGGGCTTCCGCCATGTGGAGATCAGCGAAGGGCTGCTGAAGCTGAACGGCCAGCCGCTGTTGATCCGTGGCGCCAACCGCCATGAACATCACCCGGAAAACGGTCAGGCGATCGACGAAGCCACCATGCGCCGCGATATCGAACTGATGAAGCAGCACAACTTCAACGCCGTACGCTGTTCACACTACCCGAACCACCCGCTGTGGTATCGCCTGTGCGATCAATACGGGCTGTATGTGGTGGACGAAGCGAATATTGAAACGCATGGCATGGTGCCGATGAGCCGCCTGTCTGACGATCCGCAGTGGTTTCCGGCGATGAGCGAGCGGGTGACCCGCATGGTGCAGCGCGATCGTAACCATCCGTCGATTATCATCTGGTCGCTGGGGAATGAGTCCGGCCATGGCGCGACGCACGATGCGCTCTATCGTTGGGTGAAAACCACCGATCCGACGCGTCCGGTGCAGTACGAAGGCGGCGGTGCCAACACTGCGGCGACGGACATTGTCTGCCCGATGTATGCCCGCGTCGATCAGGACCAACCGTTCCCGGCGGTGCCGAAATGGTCGATCAAAAAATGGGTCAGCATGCCGGACGAAACCCGTCCACTGATCCTCTGCGAGTACGCGCATGCGATGGGCAACAGCTTTGGTGGGTTTGCTAAATACTGGCAGGCGTTCCGTGCTTATCCTCGTCTGCAGGGCGGGTTTGTCTGGGACTGGGTTGACCAGGCGCTGACCAAAATTGACGAAAAAGGCGAGCCGTTTTGGGCCTATGGCGGTGATTTTGGCGATACGCCGAACGACCGACAGTTCTGTATGAACGGGCTGGTTTTCCCGGACAGAACGCCGCATCCGACACTGTATGAAGCGCAGCGCGCCCAGCAATTTTTCCAGTTCCAACTGATTGGTACCTCGCCGTTGGTGATTGATGTAACCAGCGAGTATTTGTTCCGCGCAACGGATAACGAGGTTCTGCGCTGGTCCATTTCCCGTGACGGCGACGTGCTGGCACAAGGCGAGGTGGCGCTGGCGATTGCTCCGCAGGGAACGCAGCGCATTGAGCTGAACTGCCCTGTACTGGACGCACAACCGGGTGATGTCTGGCTGAATGTGGATATTTATCAGTGCGATGCGACAAGCTGGTCACCGGCGCAGCATCACTGTGCCTGGGATCAGTGGCAGTTGCAAACCGCGCTGGCGTTGCCGGCAGAGAAAGCGGTGAAACCGCGGCCAATGTTACTGCGCGACGAGGCGCATTTCGCGATCGAGCAGGGTGGGCATCGCTGGCTGTTCAGCCGCACGAGCGGCCATCTGACGCAATGGTGGCGCGATGGGCAACCCACGCTCCTCACGCCGGTATGCGATAGCTTTACCCGCGCGCCGCTGGATAACGATATCGGCGTCAGCGAAGCCACGACAATCGACCCCAACGCGTGGGTGGAACGCTGGAAAGCGGCGGGAATGTATGACCTGACGCCAGTGCTGTTACAGTGCGGCGCGCAGGAGAACGCCCATGATGTGGTTATCGCCACGCGTCATGCCTGGCAGCACAACGGACAAACGCTGTTCATTAGCGAGAAAACCTGGCGAGTGGATGGCGATGGGGTTCTGCATGGCGACGTTCAGGTGCAACGCAGTCTGGACGCGCCGCCGCCCGCGCGCATTGGCCTACAGTGTCAGTTCGCAGAGGTGGCGGAACAGGCCAACTGGCTGGGCCTTGGGCCGCACGAAAACTACCCGGATCGTAAGCTGGCTGCGCGGCAGGGGCGTTGGACATTACCGCTTGCACAGTTGCATACGGACTACATTTTCCCGACCGAAAACGGCCTGCGCTGTGACACGCGAGCGTTGAATTACGGAGCCCATCGCCTGAGCGGCCAGTTCCACTTCTCTCTGAGTCGCTACAGCCAGCAGCAGCTGCGAGAAACCTCCCATCGCCATTTGCTGCGTGAAGAAGCCGGATGCTGGCTACAGCTCGATGCGTTTCATATGGGGCTGGGCGGAGATGACTCCTGGAGTCCGAGCGTCTCCCCGGAATTTATTCTCAGTGACGATGTGGTGCGTTACGCCTTCTGTTGGTCTCAGGACTAAACTTAGTCAGCCAGACGCGGCGGGAATCGTCCCGCTGCGTGGTTCACTTCGGAGGCTAACTCATGAAGTATGTCGATGGGTTTGTGGTGGCGGTTCCGGCAGATAAGAAGGAGGCGTATTTGCAGCTTGCGGCCAAAGCCGCCCCGCTGTTTAAAGAGTTTGGCGCCACGCGGGTGGTGGAATGCTGGGCGGACGACGTTCCGGCGGGAAACCTCACCGACTTTCGTATGGCGGTAAAAGCAGAGGATCACGAAGAGGTGGTCTTTAGCTGGATTGAGTACCCGTCTAAAGAAGTGCGCGATGCCGCCAATCAAAAAATGATGGCCGACCCCCGGATGCGTGAACTGGGCGATGAAATGCCCTTCGATGGCAAGCGCATGATCTATGGTGGTTTTGCCCCTCTGCTGGAAGAGTAATTCTCAGGACACTTTGGTAAATAATTTCTTGCGGTCGATGACATCGCCATCCGTGCGAAACAGACCCCCTCCGGCGTAGTGCAGGGTTTGCGGCCACGTCGGCTGGGGTTTTACCCGCGCGGCGACCACTTCAAAAATAAAGAAATTGTAGGTATCGACCATCGCGTCGTCATACAAACGGCATTCGAAATTGCCGTGGCACTCGGCGATAGACGGGGCGCTAGATAGTGTCGTCACGAGGATAAAAATCATTGATAATAGGGCCTTCTAATCAGAAGGCCCTATTATCATGACT
>NZ_CBFFRL010000178.1:0-9662 GCF_965644215.1 Phytobacter sp. V69 | reverse complement strand
TTATCGGTAGTTAACCCTTCCTCCTACACTCTCCACAATCATGTCCGAGCGTTGCACTTATTATCTGAATTCGCGCTCTACATCATTCACATCTTTGTGTACGCCTCATCGTTCGTTGTCATGCATCTGCTGAATGTGCACATTGGCCACCCTTTCGCAGGCGGTCTGATTGACTTCGTCCTTAATGGCGTGATGCCAAACCGTACACCGTGGTATCTGGTTATCGTCGTCGGCATCGGTTATGCCGCTATCTATTACACCTTCTTCCGCGTACTCATCCGCAAACTCAATCTGAAAACACCAGGCCGTGAAGATGAAGAAACCACCGTCGAAACGCCCATCATGCGTTCGGATCGCCCGTATCAAATCATCGAGGCGGTGGGCGGCTTTAACAATATTGAAGACGTGGATGCCTGCGCGACACGCCTGCGCCTGGCGCTGGTAGATGACAAAAGCGTGAATGATAAACGACTGAAAGAACTGGGCGCAGCGGGGCTGATAAAACTGGGTGACGGCGGTGTGCAAGTTATCTTCGGCGGCAAATCACAAATTTTACGCGATGAGATCAAAGCCGTAATGAGAAACCCTGACAGGCAAGCCACTCCAGCACTTGAACCAGCTGACGCAAAATAATCATCGATTAACGGGCTGGAAACCCAGCCCGTCAGACAAAGAGAGCATGAGAATGAAACCACAATTGCTGGCTAACGCCATTCGTATGTTAAGTGTTGATGCCATTCAGAAGGCCAATTCTGGCCATCCTGGCGCACCGATGGGAATGGCAGATATTGCCGAAGTGGTGTGGCGCCGCCATCTGCGCCATAACCCGAAAAACCCGCAATGGTTTAATCGGGATCGCTATGTACAATCAAATGGCCACGGTTCGATGCTGCTTTATTCACTGTTGCATCTGACCGGTTATGACGTAACGATGGATGATATTCGCCAGTTCCGTCAGCTACACTCCCGCACCCCAGGCCACCCGGAATATGGCTATACACCAGGTGTAGAGACCACCACCGGACCACTCGGTCAGGGCGTAGCGAATGCTGTCGGCATGGCCATCGCGGAAAAAGCGCTGGCGGCGGAATTTAACAAGCCCGGTTTCAAGATTGTCGACCACCACACCTGGTTGTTTCTGGGTGACGGTTGCCTGATGGAAGGTATCTCCCACGAAGCCTGCGGACTAGCCGGAACATTAGGTCTCGGCAATCTGATTGCCGTTTGGGACGATAACGGGATTTCTATCGACGGGCACGTAGAAGGCTGGTTCTCAGAAGACACCGCAGCCCGCTTTAAAGCATATGGCTGGCATGTTATTGAAAATGTCGATGGACACGATCCGGATGTAGTCGATACTGCGGTTCGTGAGGCCAAAGCTGTCACGGATAAACCAAGCCTGTTGTGCTGTAAAACTATTATCGGTTTCGGTTCGCCAAATAAGGCCAACAGCCATGATTGCCACGGTTCGGCACTGGGAGTGGATGAAGTAGCACTGGTACGTGAGCGCCTGCAATGGCCTTATGCGGCATTCGAAATTCCAGCAGATATTTACACGGCGTGGGATGCCACAGAAAAAGGCGCTAAAGCGCAGGCTGAATGGGATGAAAAATTTTCCGCCTACGCGCAAGCCTGGCCTGAACAAGCCGCTAGCTTTACTCGCCGTATGAAAGGCGATCTGCCCGCAGGTTGGACCGAAGAAATGAAACAGTATGTTCTGGATTTACAAGCCCACCCGGCAAGCCTTGCCACACGCCAGGTCAGCCAAAAGTGCCTGAATAAATTTGTGGAAACCTTACCGGAATTGATGGGGGGATCTGCCGATTTATCACCATCGAACCTAACCCGGCACCACAAAGCCGTCGATTTCACTGCGGAACAACCTGCCGGGAATTATATCTCGTATGGCGTACGTGAATTCGGAATGTCGGCGATCATGAATGGTCTGGCGTTACACGGCGGATTTATTCCTTATGGCGGTACATTCCTGATGTTCATGGAATATGCACGTAACGCCGTGCGCATGGCGGCGCTGATGAAAATCCGCTCGGTGTTTGTTTATACACACGACACGATTGGACTGGGGGAAGATGGACCAACTCATCAGCCCGTCGAGCAATTGGCGTCCCTTCGTCTCACACCAAACATGGAAACCTGGCGCGGGTGCGACCAGGTTGAAGTCACCGTGGCGTGGCAGCAAGCAGTTGAACGTAAAGATGGCCCAACGGCGCTGATCCTGACACGTCAGCCTCTGGAACAACAACCACGCACAGCCGCACAGCTTGAAAAGATCGCCCGTGGAGGTTACATCCTCAGCGATAGCGAAGGACAACCTGAAATTATTCTTATTTCAGCCGGTTCCGAAATTGAACTAATTGTTGATGCAGCTCGTATTTTGCGTGATGAAGGCCGACGCGTACGAGTCGTCTCTATGCCCTGTACCGAGCGTTTTGATATGCAAGATAACGAGTATAAAGAAACCGTACTTCCTAAAGAGGTACGTAAGCGCCTGGCGGTAGAAGCCAGCATCGCCGGTTTCTGGGAACGTTATACGGGTATCGATGGTGCCGTCGTAGGGATGACCAGTTTCGGGGAATCCGCACCGGCTGGGGTGTTATTCAAACACTTCGGTTTTAGCAAAGAGAACGTGCTAGCTCAAGCTCGCACCGTATTGGCAAACTGATGATACATAAAAAGGGGAGAATCTCCCCTTTTTATTAACCTTTAAATCGTGAACCAAGAAACTCTTCACGCGTACGATATTTTTCATAACTAGATTCATGTCGATGCATAAATAATAACACCAACATATCGATGATTCCCATCGCAGGTACACGGGTTGAATCAAAGGCTTCAAAAAATATTTTATCGCTTACTGCTGTAGTTAACTGACAGGTGGACAACACAGACAATGGTGACTTTATATAATTAGTTAAGCAAATAGACTTCGCTTTTCTTTCACGCACTACATTGAATATATCAAGCATTAAATTAGTGCTACCTGAATTGGATATACCAAATGCAAGATCATTTTTATTCATTGAAAAAGCTGAGTTAAGCTGCATTTCAGGAATGGCATGAGCGACAGTACGAATACCTAGCTGACTAAATTTATAGGCACTATATAATGCTAATGGATTGGAATTTCCGGCCCCAAAGAAAAATAACGTGTCGCATTCAGCAATTAACTTAAGTACTTTATCTAATGCTTTAGAATCAAGAAATTGGGCAGAACGTAGTAGGTCCTCAGACTGTTTACGCAGCAGGAATGTCGCCAAAGAGGCGCTATCATTGGCATTCTCCTCAGTGGGATAGCTGCTGTCAGGGTCGATAACCTCTTTCGCTAACGCAATTTTGAGATGGTAGTAGCCCTGATAACCTATTTTCTTGCACGTACGAACTATCGTTGCTTCACTGGCTTTGCTTTTTTCGGAAAGCTCTGTCACGCTATAATTAACGATATCACTAGCGTTATTGAGAATATAATCAGCAACTTTTTTTTCTGCGGAGTGAAGTGCTGGATAATTACTTTGAATAAGATTTTTTACAGTGATATCATTCATTATCCCTATCCAATGCCGATTTGCAATCGCAGGATTATAACACAAAAGAATCACTTCACCTACATACGAATTTAAAGGTGCGGAATACAATATAAAAATCAGACCGGTTACCGATATAGTATTTTCACTCCGACACCTGTAGATATAATTATATACTCAACAATAAATTTCAATATATATTAAAAATAAAGATATTTAAAATAAAGTGTCATAGTAAAAAAAGGCAGAAGAAATCTTGTACCTTTTTTGTTTGTTGTGCGGTACCTGAATCAGAAGCGCGTTACTTCGGGGTGAACTTCTGACAGAGAGATAAAGTAAGACACAACGACATTTTTGAGTGCGTTCAGCATAGTCATTTCCTTTCACGCGTTGTTGATGACGTCTTTCACTGTGAAAAGCATATGCCTGTTGAATGCCATCGGCAATATTTTTGTGATACACATCACAAAAATATTGCTCAAATGATCACCTACACCGCTGATGCATGGGATTTCTCTTCACGTGCCTTCTGGCGATTGATGTAGCCAATATCGTTATTGCCCCACAGCTGTTCGTAAGGCATACCCGCCAGCATTTCCACCGTTTTACGCGCTTGCGGCGTGATGGATTCCGGCGTCAGGCGGCCTGCGCTACGCATTTTCGCTGTCTCTTCGCGCAGAACGCTGTGCGTGGACAAGTTCAGGCGAAAACGCAGCGACACCAGGAAACCTATCGACAGCACCAGCACGGTACCGACACTCAGAATCATCAGAATGGTATGGCTCACACCCGGCACCTGCGTGCTTTGCCCGGAAACAAAACCGGACATCTGCATCACAATCCCCACCAGCATCACTGCGCCAGCCTGCGAGGCTTTACGCGTTAAGGTCATGATCCCGGCAAAGATGCCTTCGCGACGCTGGCCCGTCACCACTTCGTCCACGTCAGCAATATAGGTATATACCCAAGTAACTTCAAGATGCAGGATGGTAGTGCTTAAACAATCTATCCCTACGATTAACTTGGGTTTACTGGCTCCTGCAACTCGAAGTATTCTGGGTATAGATGTTCCACGGAACATAGTTGATGCCGCCACGCCCCAGCCCGGCAACGCCAGAGATAAACAGCAGCAGCGACATGTTATCGCTCATGCCCGCAACCGACAGCAGCGCAAAAGAGACGGCGCTCAGGCCAAACAGGACGACGACAACACGGTAAGACGGTGCAGCGCCAAAACGAATACACAGCGGAATCATCCCCATCACCGCGACAAATTGCAGAATCGCCATCGTCCCCATCAGGCTGGAGGCCAGCGTCGGACTCTGCATCAATACAAACACCACGTAGTAGGTGAAGACCGCGTTGAAAACGTCCTGTGCGATATAGCCACCGAGATACATCCCGAGGTGCTGACGGAAGATACGAATACGAAAGGTGGAGCTCAGTTCGACGATCAGACGGCCAAGGCTTTGCCCAAGGGTCAGCTTCGGTTTCGCCGCTTCAGCTACCTCGTCACGTTCGCGCTCCCAGGTGAAGGTCCACACCAGGGTCAGCACAACAGCGCAGATCACTGCGAACACGATACTGGCATAGAAGAAGGAGACGGCGTTGTCTTTACCGAAATGGCTTAACAGAATGCCCGGCAGGAATGCGGCCAGAATGGCGGAAAGCTGCGCCAGCGCGATACGCGCGCCAGAGAACTTGGTTTTCTGTTTGAAGTCATCGGTCATCTCCGGTACCAGGGTTTCATACGGCACCAGAATCATGGTGTACACCACATCAAACAGCAGGTACGTGAACAAATAGTACCAGTAGTTCATGTGACCAACCCACATCAGCGTATAGGAGAATACGCAGGGAATACCGAGCAGAATAAAGAACTTACGCCGGCCAAAACGCTTCCCAAACCAGGTATTACCAAAGTTATCGGTCAGATAGCCCATCAACGGGCTGACAACGGCATCCAGCACTCTGGCCATGGCGAAAATGAAGGTCGCCTCGATCGGCGTTAAGCCACAAAATGTCGTGTAGAAATAAAGTAACCATGCGGCGGTCAGTGCTGTTGTACCCGCGCCCAAAAAATCTCCTGAGCCGTACGCCAGATAATTCACCAACCCTATTTTGCGTGTAGACATTCTTTTACCCAATCCTTAGCGAAATATAAAATTTCGACTTAAAAATTGCGAACGGATACGACGGCAATAAATATTGCCGTCGCATTACTTAGACACAGAAAGAAAGGTAATTAGAAGTTATAACCGATACCGACACGATAACGCGTCTGGCGATCATCAGTCGTTGCCGTTTTATAACCAGAAGACACATTACCTACTTCAACAAATGGCACCCAGGAGCCAAATTTATAGGCCACGCGGCCGTTATATTCGTAATCTCGCTTGGTATTGTTATAAAGGTTTTCAGCCTCAGCAAATTTATAAATACCATTTAGCTCAAACATCCAGTTCCCGGTATTATAACCAAGCCACACTTCCGGGCGATTAACGCGGCGGTCATCACGCCCCTCTGCGTTACGACGCGTATACTCGAAACGGTAGCGGAAGGCCGTCCACCAATTGTCGTTGATATTGTACTGAACATGCACGAATGGCTTGTAAATTGTCTGATTTTCGTCCGTTTCAATAGCAATACCAGGCAACCATACCAGGTTGCTCCAGGTAAACTGATAGTTAGCGGTATATTCGATCCCGTTCGTTTCCATATTATTAAGAGGCTTTTTCGCCTCCGCATCATCAGAACGAGAAATACCTTCTAACGCCACTCCAAAACCGCTGGCAAAACGTTGGGACATATATACACGGTCGTAGTTACGTCCATCATCATAATACTCATGACGATAGTCTACATAACCCGCATGGGCTGTTCCTGCCAGAACAGGCAGTAATAACAACGCATATTTCAACTTCATGGAAATTCCTCTTTGACGTAAATTTCAATAAAAGAAAAGCGTGTAGCTATAGATTCCCAGGCCAGCGTAACGAGTGAAAGACAGCTACAAATTAAAAATATCCTAATAACGTGAGGAATTGTATTTTAGTGTAAATGTACAAACCTTTGAGTTTTTGCCAGCATTCCGCTTAAGTGGCAAAAATACAAAGATGTGTCAGCTTGATGTCACCAACTGAAACATTGAATTTTTTAAATAGAAACGCCGCGCCAAATCAAAAGAACTAGCGTTGCGAAAAATTGCAGATTGGGATGCGGAGCAAGAGGACGAGCAAGAGGGGAAAGGCGGAATTCAGAGACAAAAAAAGCGCCTTGCGGCGCTTTTTTCATCGGGCAACTTATTTGCTGCCTGGGATGCTGAAACGCTTGTTGAAGCGGTCAACACGGCCACCGGTAGCAACATCACGCTGCTTGCCAGTGTAGAACGGGTGGCACTGGCCGCACACGTCCAGGTTCAGGTCATGACCCACGGTTGAATGGGTTTTGATCACATTACCGCAAGAACAAGTTGCAGTAATTTCTACATAATTCGGGTGAATACCTTTTTTCATGGGAAACCTCAGTTTAAGGCCGCGTCGCTCTTCCAGCCCTAACGCCAGACACCACGCGAAGTTAATAATTTCCCGTCGCCTTTCACGCCACTGATACGTTGGCTGCTTTCGCTCACTCCGGCCACATAGTTAACTATGCTCCCAGAGATTCGCTCATTTGCCGCCTTCCAGCAGCGCGAAATTCTCGGGCAATAACATTTTGGCTGCGTCAATACGCACCAAAGGCGGCGAATCATACAGAAATTAACCAACGTATGCAAACTGATCCGCGCCCCACCGATAACAATGTGTATACTATCCCGCCAGTTTTCACGTCAGGATCCCGAGATGCCCGTCGCCCATGTAGCGCTGCCCGTACCGTTGCCCCGCACCTTTGACTACCTGCTTCCCGATAGCATGGTCACCAGCGCGGGCTGTCGGGTGCGCGTGCCTTTTGGCACCCAGCAGCGGGTAGGGATTGTGGTCTCCGTCAGTGAAACCAGCGAACTGCCGCTCAATGAGCTAAAAAGCGTTGTCGAGGTACTCGACAGCGACCCCGTTTTTTCCGTCCCGGTATGGCGACTTCTGCTCTGGGCCTCAGACTATTATCACCACGCCATCGGCGATGTACTTTTTAACGCGATCCCTGTGCCGCTACGCCAGGGCAAACCCGCCAGTGGCGCAGTGCAATGGTTCTGGTTTGCCACCGAGCAAGGGCAGGCGGTCGACATTAATAGCCTCAAACGCTCGCCAAAGCAGCAGCAGGCGCTGGCGGCCCTGCGACAGGGACGCATCTGGCGTCACCAGGTTGCGGAGCTTGAGTTCAACGACGCCGCACTCCAGTCATTACGCACAAAAGGGCTGGCAGAGCTGAACAGCGAAGAGCCTGCACATCGCGACTGGCGGCACGGTTTTTCCGTCTGCGGCGATCGCCTGCGGCTCAATACGGAACAGGCCACGGCGGTAGGCGCAATCCACAGCGCGGCGGATCAATTCTCGGCCTGGCTGCTGGCTGGCGTGACCGGTTCTGGCAAAACGGAAGTCTACCTCAGCGTGCTGGAAAACGTGCTCGCACAGGGCAAGCAGGCGCTGGTGATGGTGCCCGAAATCGGCCTGACACCGCAGACTATCGCCCGTTTTCGCGAGCGTTTTTCCGCCCCGGTCGAGGTACTGCACTCCGGATTAAACGACAGCGAACGCCTGTCTGCCTGGCTAAAAGCCAAAAACGGTGAAGCCGCGATTGTCATTGGCACCCGCTCGTCGCTATTTACCCCGTTTAAAAATTTGGGCGTGATCGTGATCGATGAAGAACACGACAGCTCTTATAAGCAGCAGGAAGGCTGGCGCTACCACGCCCGCGACCTGGCGGTTTACCGGGCGCACAGCGAGCAAATTCCGATCATACTCGGCTCAGCGACTCCCGCACTGGAGACGCTTCACAACGTGCGGGCGCGTAAATATAAGATGCTACGCCTGACGCGACGTGCCGGTAACGCCCGCCCTGCCCTGCAACACGTACTGGATTTAAAAGGTCAGGCGCTGCAGGCCGGGCTCTCCCCTGCGCTGGTCAATCGTATGCGCCAGCATTTGCAGGCCGGCAATCAGGTCATCCTGTTCCTGAACCGTCGCGGCTTTGCTCCGGCCCTGCTGTGCCACGACTGCGGCTGGATTGCCGAATGCCCGCGCTGCGATCACTACTACACGTTGCACCAGGCCCAGCAGCATTTACGCTGCCACCACTGCGACAGCCAGCGCCAGGTGCCACGGCAATGTCCTTCCTGCGGCTCAACGCATCTGATGCCGGTGGGACTGGGTACCGAACAGCTGGAGCAGGCGCTTGGCCCGCTTTTCCCGCGCGTGCCGCTGTCGCGTATCGACAGGGATACCACCAGCCGTAAAGGGGCGCTCGAGCAGCATCTGGCGGAAGTGCATCGTGGCGGCGCGCGCATTCTTATCGGCACGCAGATGCTGGCAAAAGGGCACCATTTCCCGGACGTCACGCTGGTTGCCCTGCTGGATGTCGACGGTGCGCTCTTCTCCGCCGACTTCCGCGCCGCTGAACGCTTTGCCCAGCTTTATACCCAGGTTTCCGGGCGTGCCGGACGCGCGGGAAAACAGGGTGAAGTGGTGCTGCAAACCCACCATCCGGAACACCCGCTGTTGCAGACGCTTTTACACAAAGGCTACGACACCTTCGCGGAGCAGGCGCTGGCGGAACGTCAGACACTCCAGCTTCCTCCCTGGACCAGCCACGTGCTCATCCGCGCGGAAGATCACAACAACCAGCAGGCACCGCTCTTCTTGCAGCAGTTGAAAAACCTGCTGCAATCCAGCCCGCTGGCGGACCAGCATCTTTGGGTGCTCGGCCCGGTTCCGGCACTGGCACCCAAGCGCGCCGGACGCTGGCGCTGGCAGCTTTTGCTGCAACATCCTTCGCGGGTGCGCCTGCAGCAAATTGTCAGCGGCACACTCACGCTTATCAATACCTTACCGGAGGCCCGTAAGGTGAAGTGGGTGTTGGATGTGGACCCCATCGAAGGCTAAGGTTGCGCGCGAATTCAGATAATAAGTGCAACGCTCGGACATGATTGTGGAGAGTGTAGGAGGAAGGGTTAACTACCGATAA
>NZ_CBFFRL010000177.1:0-9816 GCF_965644215.1 Phytobacter sp. V69 | reverse complement strand
TACAGCTCAGCTAAGGTAAGGCTAATACAGCTAAGGACTCCACTGAACCCCACCGATTAAATCGCACCTTCCTTAGGTAAAATTCTTAATTATCTGGTACAATGAGTTTAAGTAAGAATATTCCTGGTAATTAGCGAGTATGGAATATTAAAATATTCTTAAATATCCATTGTCACCCACTAACCCAATGAAGCATAAGGGAAGTTTTCATTTCAACGAGACGGATACTCACATAAAAGATGTAAGTCAACTGCGTGATTCCTCCATTTTCGGTAGGCAAAACGCGATAATTGTAATTTTTCGTAATAGCACAATGAAATCTTTTTAAGACTAGCTTATAGTTAAATCAATGAGGAAGAGCAGCTTATGCTGCTGATCAGATCAGAAGTTTCCACCCCGGAGCAGTGTTCAGTGAGTAAAAAAAGCGACTCAGAAGGGGATGTGTTATGGACGAATACTCGCCAAAAAGGCATGATATCGCGCAGCTTAAATTTCTCTGCGAAACGTTGTACCATGATTGCCTCTTAAATCTTGAAGAAAGCCATCATGGATGGGTTAACGATCCTACTTCTGCAATCAATTTGCAGTTAAATGAGTTGATTGAACATATAGCAACCTTCGCACTTAATTATAAAATTAAGTATAATGAAGATAATAAACTGATCGAGCAGATAGACGAATACCTTGACGATACGTTTATGCTGTTCAGTAGCTACGGTATCAACACACAAGACTTGCAGAAATGGCGTAAATCGGGAAACCGGTTGTTTCGTTGTTTCGTCAATGTGAGCAAGGCTAACCCCGTTAGTCACTCCTGTTAAATATTTCAACCAGTAAAGGTAAAATCATGTCTGATAAGCCATTAACCAAAATTGATTATTTGATGCGATTACGACGTTGTCAGACAATTGACACGCTCGAACGCGTAATTGAGAAAAATAAATACGAACTGCCCGACCATGAACTTACGGTGTTTTATTCAGCAGCCGATCATCGTCTGGCGGAGCTGACCATGAATAAGTTGTATGACAAAATCCCTCCTTCTGTGTGGAAATTTGTACGCTAAGTCTTCCCGACATTTATTTATGGTTTTAATTTTTTTATCCAGCGGCATTAGCAGGCGCACGTCATCTTCATGAGCGAAGAAAAACAAAAAATGATTGCCGGCTTACCGTATCGGGCTGCGGACGATACGTTACGAGCTGACCGCATGCATGCCAGAAAGCTGCTTCATCGTTATAACCATTCTGCCCCTGATGAAAAAGCAGAACGCAATGCGATTCTTGCTGAATTACTCGGTGAAAGTTCGGGTGAATATATCGAACCGGGCTTTCGTTGTGACTATGGTTACAATATTTTCCTGGGTAAGGAATTCTACGCCAATTTCGATTGCGTCATGCTGGATGTCTGCCCCATCCACATTGGCGACAATTGTATGTTAGCACCAGGCGTACACATCTATACGGCAACACATCCGCTGGAAGCCCACGCGCGCAACAGCGGTGTCGAATACGGTAAACCGGTTCGCATTGGCCATAACGTCTGGATTGGTGGACGAGCGGTAATCAATCCAGGCGTAACCATTGGCGATAACGCGGTTATCGCTTCCGGCGCGGTGGTGGTAAAAGATGTGCCACCTAATGTGGTTGTTGGCGGCAATCCCGCCCGCATTATCAAAGCCGTTCCGGGCGACGCTGTTTAACTGTTATCTTTTTTTGTCGATAAACTGTTACTTTTTTCACACATAGTGGCAACTTAAAATACGCTCATATTGGTCTATCCCCAAATACGAAGGCGTGAAATGACAGAGATCCAGCGGCTGCTCAGCGAAACAATCGACGACATTAACCAGCGTGAAAAGCGAGACAACCGTCCACGCTTTAGCATCAGCTTTATTCGCAAACACCCGGGCTTATTTGTCGGCATGTATATTGCCTGGCTCGCCACGCTTGCCGTTATGCTGCAGTCAGAAACCCTGGTGGATTCCGTGTGGCTGCTGGTGGTGCTGTTCGTCTTGTTGAACGGCTTCTTTTTCTTCGACGTTTACCCCCGCTATCGCTATGACGATATCGATGTCCTCGATTTTCGCGTCTGTTATAACGGCGAGTGGTACAACACCCGCTTCGTGCCGCAAGAACTTATCAGCGCCATCCTCAGCTCTCCAGGCGTTGAAGCATCGCGTAAAACACAGCTCCAGCAGATGATCTCCCGTAAAGGTGAACTCTCTTTTTACGACGTGTTTACCCTTACCCGCCCTGAGCCCGCGTAATCAGCCGAGCCAGCGTACGCACACCACCGGGAAACAGGCTGGCAGAGGTATTCCCGTAGCCCAGTACCAGACCACTCGATGCCGGTGTTGGCTGTAAGTAAAAACGGCTTAATGCATGAGGCGCAAGACCAAATGTGCGCGCCTCACGCACAACGTCCAGGTCATTGATGCCCGGCACCGACAGTGCCAAATGCAATCCACCTTCGCCCCCCAATACCCGATGCTCCATGCCAAGCCCGGCCTGTAAGGCCTCGCGCAGTTGCGCCTGCCGTTTACGGTACAGCCGACGCATCGCCGCCAGATGGCGTGCGTAGTGTCCATCCTCGATAAAATGCGCCAGAGCCAACTGTTCTCCCCGATGTCCGCCGCGCAACAGACTACTGATGACCGGTGCCGCCGCTTGCGCCAGCGCAGGAGGCATCACCATAAAACCAATGCGTAGTGACGGAAACAGGGTCTTGCTGAATGTTCCCAGATAGACCACCGGCGGGTCGGGGATCATCCCCAGCATGGCGGGTACCGGGTCGCCGAGATAGCGAAACTCACTGTCATAGTCATCTTCGATAATCCAGCTTCCGGCCCGCGTGGCGGCCTCCAGAATCTGCAAACGCCGGGCAGCGCTCATCACATATCCAAGCGGGTACTGATGCGAAGGCGATGTATACATGATACGCGGCGGCGCCATCGTCTCTGCCAGCGTCATGCCCTCGTCATCCACCGGAATCCCTCTTACCTGCAATCCGGCCGCCAGAAAAGCACTTTTCGCCCCGTTATAGCCGGGCTCTTCCACCCAGGCCATATCGTCCGGGTCGCAGAGAAGATGGATGCATAGCATCAACGCATCCTGCGCCCCTTCGGTAATAACAATCTGTTCGGCTTCACAATGAATGCCTCTGGCCAGCGCGAGATGGCGGGCGATGGCCGTACGCAGCCGTAATTCCCCGGCCGAATCGCCATAGCCCAGCAGTGCGCTCCCCTCATCACGCCAGACACGTTCGCTTAGCCGTCGCCAGATAGCCATAGGGAAATAGTTCACCGCCGGCAGACCTGGGGTAAACGCCAGCACCGGGGAGTTTCGCGTCACCCCGTGTGGCAGCGTCTGCACACGCTGAGCGAGAGAGACAACAGGCGCGTTCTGCACAGCGGGCGCGCTGGCCAGCATCAGCACCCGCGTCCCCTGCCGTTCCCGCTGCACAAAGCCTTCAATGGCGAGCTGTTCCAGCGCCGCATTAATCGTATTTCGGGAAAGGGTGAGGGTTTTTGCCAGCACGCGCGAGCCGGGCAGCAGCGTGTGCGCTTTTAACGTGCCATTGAGAACGGCATCGCGCAGTGCCACGTATAGCGCCCGCTGACGCGTCAATCCGTCGCGTTGTGCCAGCGCCGGGCGCAACAGCGCCTGTAAAGCGTCATCTGGAATATTCATCGGCCTGCCCTTGGTGGTTCTATGAAAATATAACCTGATGGCACTTCTTATGGAACCAGTGAAATTCTACGCTAGGTGAATCGCAAAGAGGAGCCAACATGAGTCAACTGAATCAATACGGACAACCCGTGGGCGACGCCCTTCCCGACTGGCAGCCCCGCCCTTTTCCTGAACGCGTCACTCTTGAGGGGCAATATTGCCGCCTGGAGCCGCTCAGGGTCGAGCACGCCCCTGCGCTGTTTGCCGCCCATCGTCTGGCCGGGGATGGCAGCAGCTGGACCTGGCTGCTGCGCGAGCCGGAAAACGATCTCGAATCCTTCACCGCGTGGGTAAAAAGCGTCTGTGAATTAAAGGATCCCATTCATTTCGCGGTTATTGATAATCACACCCAGTCGCCCGTCGGCACGCTCTCACTGATGCGTATTGATGCAGCCAATGGCGTTCTCGAAGTGGGCAGCGTACATTTTTCGCCTCTGCTTATTCGCACCCGTGCCTCAACCGAAGCGCAGTGGTTATTGATGCGTTACGCCCTGGAGACGCTGGGTTATCGACGCTATGAATGGAAATGTAATAGCCTTAACGAGCCGTCCCGCCGTGCGGCGGTCCGTCTGGGCTTTCAGTATGAGGGGCGGTTTCGCCAGGCGCTGGTTCTGAAAGGGCGCAATCGGGATACCGACTGGTTTTCAATTATTGATAGCGAATGGCTACAGCTGGACAACGCGTTCAGACAGTGGCTTGCCGCCGGGAATTTCACCGCCGACGGCAAACAGCTGCAATCCCTTGAAAACCTGCGCAGTTAACGTTTTTTCTTCCTGCCCTGCACGGCTTTAAAACGCGGGTTGGATTTGCAAATCACATAAATACGCCCCTTGCGTCGGACAATCTGGCAGTCAGGGTGGCGTTGTTTCGCACTGCGTAAAGAATTCAGTACCTGCATGATTTAATCCTTTTTTGTGCCAATAAAACGGCCAAAGCGCTGCTGGAAACGCGCCGTACTTCCCTCATTGCCCACCACTTTCTGTTTACCGGTGTAATACGGATGCGACGCCGAAGAGACGTCCAGCGTGACATAAGGGTAGGTTTCGCCTTCCAGTTCAATCTGACGATCGGTTTTGATCGTCGAGCCAATTTTGAAGTATTCGTTCGCGCTGGTGTCATGGAACACCACCGTGCGGTAGTGCGGATGGATATCAGGTTTCATTTTGCTCTCGCATGCATTGTTATAACATAACAAAAGTCTATCGAAATTCTTTTCCCTGCGCAACACCTGCGCTATATGCGCTTTTCGCAAAAGCAACGAACCCCGTTCGGTCATAAATTAGAAAAGAACGTTATTGGTTGAATTTTTTGCCTTAAGGCAAGCTGGCTTTAAACCACATGTGAGGAAAGCATCATGATGCGCTGCTGTTGTGCCCAACCCCGGACTCTAAAAATTATCACCTGCGAACGATTATTCGGAGAACACAATGAACGCGACAACCTTACCGATCCTCAATCTGGCCCGCTATTTCGATCCCACTGAACGGGATGCCTTTCTCGATCAGCTGCGTACAAGCGCACGCGACATCGGCTTTTTTTACCTTATCAACCATGGCGTGAATGACGCTTTGCAGCGCGCCGTTCAGCACGAAGCCCGCCGCTTTTTTGCCCTCAATGATGAGCAAAAACAGCAGGTAGGCATGATCCACTCCCCCCATTTTCGCGGCTACAACCGCGCAGCATCGGAACTCACCCGTGGCAAACCGGACTGGCGCGAACAATTCGATATTGGTGCAGAGCGCCCGGAACTGTTGCTATGCGACAGCGATCCACGCTGGCGCCGCTTGCAGGGGCCGAATCTGTGGCCTGAACAGCTGCCGGAGCTGAAAACCACTCTGCTCGACTGGCAAAAATCGATGACCGAGATGGCCATCGTGCTGTTGCGCGCCTTCGCCGAAGCACTGCGCCTGCCAGCGGATGCCTTTGACGGGCTGTATGGCGACAAACCCAACGAGCACATCAAACTGATTCGCTACCCAGGCCAGGAGAGCACGCAAGGCAACCAGGGCGTGGGCGCACATAAAGATTCGGGTTTTCTGAGCTTCCTACTCCAGGACGAGCAGAAAGGATTGCAGGTAGAAGTGTCGCCTGACCACTGGATTGACGCCGCACCGCTACCGGGCAGCTTTGTGGTCAACATTGGCGAACTGCTGGAGCTGGCCACCAATGGCTATTTACGTGCTACGGTCCACCGCGTGGTATCGCCACCCGCCGGGCAAGATCGCCTGTCGATTGCCTTTTTCCTTGGCGCACAGCTGGATGCCGTGGTTCCCGTTTACGCCCTGCCGGAAGCGCTGGCGCGTGAGGCGCAAGGACCTGAGAGCGACCCGCACAATCCACTCTTACGCGATGTTGGCTGGAACTACCTGAAAGGCCGTTTACGTTCGCATCCGGATGTCGCCGAGCGTTATTACCGCGATGTACTGCGTGAGCGCAGTGAACAATTGATCGTCTGACACCATAACAACACAGGAAAATAGATCATGAAAAATGCCGCTTTTAAACTGGCAGGGGTAGCGTTGTCTCTTTCACTGGCATGGGGTACCGCGCAGGCAGAAACACTGCGTGTTGCGGCGGATCCGGTTCCACACGCGGAGATCCTTAACTACGTCAAAAAACTGGATCCGAAGCTGGATATCAAAATCGTTGAGCTGACCAGCGGCGCGAACGCCAATGAGCTGCTGGCGAGCGGTGATGTGGATGCCAACTATTTCCAGCACGTGCCTTACCTGAAAAGCCAGGAAAAAGCGCTGGGTAAAACCTTCGCCGTTGCCGCCACGGTACATATCGAACCGCTGGGTATTTACTCACACAAATACAAAGATTTTAAATCGGTCCCGGATGGCGCCACCGTCGCGGTCCCGAACAACGTCACTAACCTGAGCCGCGCGCTGTTCCTGCTGCAAAGCCAGGGATTAATCAAACTGGACGCGAAATTTACCGATCCGGCCAGCACACTGGCGACACCGAAAGATATCGTTGAGAACCCGAAACACCTGAAAATCCTCGAAGTGGAATCCCCACAGATCCCACGCTCGCTGGATGACGTCGCCTTGGCGGTGATCAACGGTAACTATGCGCTGGAAGCGGGTTTATCGCCGGCCAAAGATGCGCTGGGGCTGGAGAGCGCCGATCATAACCCGTACGCCAACATCCTGGTAACCAACCCGGCGCTGGCGAACGATCCACGCATCAAAGAGCTGGCCAAAGATCTGACGTCTCCGCAGGTGGCAGAGTTCATTCGTAAGACCTACAACGGCTCGGTGATCCCGGTTGCCCCGCAGTCATGATCGACATTGAAGGGCTGAGTAAAACCTATGCCGGAACAGGCCGACCGGCGCTGAACAACGTGTCGCTGAGTGTCCCGAAGGGTGCCATTTACGGCATCCTGGGCCGCAGCGGCGCGGGAAAAAGCACCTTAATCCGTTGCCTGAATCTGCTGGAGCGGCCCACTACGGGCCGCATCATCATCAACGGCAGCGATATTACGCAACTGGACAAAGCCGGTCTGCGCGAGCACCGGCTGCGCACGGGCATGATTTTTCAGCACTTCAACTTGTTGCACGCGCGCACGGTGGCGGATAACGTCGCCGTCCCGCTGGAAATCGCCGGTGTACCGAAGCCACTGCGCCATGCACGCGTGGAGGAACTACTGTATCTGGTGGGATTGAGCGATAAAGCCGATGCCTTTCCTTCGCAGCTTTCCGGCGGCCAAAAGCAGCGCGTCGGCATTGCACGAGCGCTGGCTGCAAGGCCGGATGTGCTGTTGTGCGATGAAGCCACCAGCGCGCTGGATCCAGAAACCACCGCTTCTGTGCTGGCGCTGCTGGCAGACATTAACCAGAAGTTGAAATTGACCATCGTGTTGATCACTCACGAGCTGGACGTGGTGAAAACCCTGTGCGATCACGCAGCATTGCTGGAAAACGGCGAGGTACAGGAGAGCGGGAAAATTGCCGATCTGCTGGTGGCTCCGTGGTCAAAACTGCGCCATGCGCTATTGCACGATCCGCAGGCTGAGCAGGATTTCCTTGCCCGCCACGGTTTTAACGGGAGGCCTTTATGCGGGGTAGCATGAGTTGGGAAGACCTCTGGCCGCTGCTGCTCAACGGCACGCTGGAGACGTTATATATGGTCGCACTGGCGTCACTGTTTACCGTGCTGATCGGTCTGCCGCTGGGCGTCATTCTGTTTCTTTCGCGCCGTAACGGGCTGCTCCCCATGCCGCGCGTCAATGCGCTGCTGGGGGCGATCGTCAATTTTGGCCGTTCGCTGCCGTTCATTGTGCTGCTGATCGCCCTGATCCCCTTCACACGCCTGCTGATCGGCACCACGCTTGGCAGCACTGCCGCAATAGTGCCCATCACCATTGGCGCGTTCCCCTTCTTTGCACGACTCACCGAAAGTGCGCTGGACGAAGTCGATTACGGGCGCATCGAGGCGATTTTATCCATGGGCGGTAACGTCTGGCATGTGATCGCGAAAGCCCTGCTGCCGGAAGCGCTGCCAACGCTGCTGGCGGGGATTACGCTTACGGTGGTGATGCTGATTGGCTTCTCATCCATGGCGGGGGTTATTGGCGGTGGCGGGTTGGGCGATCTTGCTATTCGCTATGGCTATCAACGTTTTAACGATCAGGTGATGGTGGGTACTGTAGTTATCTTACTGGCGATGGTTCAGGGCGTGCAGATGGCGGGCGATCGTCTGGTGCGCCGACTGGCGCACCGACGGTAAGTTATTCTACTGCGTCTTTGCCAACCAGCGCGGTGGTCAACAGGAACGACAGTACCAGCGCCATTACCACCCCGGAGAGCGCAAAGACAAAGTACGGTCCGATATAGGCCGGCAGGCTAAAGATGCTCGACAAAATATAGCCATACAGCCGCACGCCGAAGAAGGCGATAAACGCGGAGGCCAGGGAGCTGGCCACCGTGGCGGCAATAAACGCCTTTTTGTAACGCGTCAAAACACCAAACAGAGCAGGCTCCGTAATACCCAGCAGTGCGGAGATCGCTGCCGACAGCGTCACCGTTCTCTCCTGACGGTTTTTACTGATCCGCCAGATGGCGAACGTCGACCCGGCAATTGCCATATTCGCCATAAACATCATCGGCATCAGCATGTCATAGCCACGGTCACTGAAGTTTTGCAGGGCGATGGGCGTCATGGCATGGTGCATGCCGGTGAGAATGGCGACCGGGCGAATCGCCCCCACCACCAGCCCGGCAAAACTGGCCGATACACCGAATAACCCTTCGATAAACCACGCCAGCGCCTTACCGAGATAAATCCCAATCGGCCCGATAATCACCAGCGCCGCCAGTGCCCCCAGGAACAAGGTCAGCGTGGGCGTGAAAACCGTCTTTAATACGTCCGGCATTATCCTGTCCACCCAGCGGTGGATATAGCTCAGCGCCAGAATGGAGAAGATGACCGGAATGACGCTCGAGGCGTAGTTAAAGACCGGGATCGGCAGTGCACTTAACAGCCAGAAGGCGCTCACCGCCCCTTCCTGATGCGCCGCCAGCGCCTTTGCGGCATCAATCAGCAACGGATACATCAGACAGGCTGCCACGGCTGCCGCCAGATATTCGTTGGTTTTGAAAATTTTCGCCGCCGAGACGGCAAGGAAAAACGGCAGGAAATAAAAGACGCCACTGGCAATTAAATCGATCACCATCACGGTGTCGCTTTTCGCCGAAACCACTTTCAGGGCAATCAATCCGGCCAGCAGGCCTTTAATCATCCCGGCACCGGCAATCGCAGGCACGATAGGGCCAAATACGCCGGAAACGGTATCCATAAACATCGAGACCAGGCTTTTGCGCCCTTTCGCATGGGTCTCGCCCTGCGGCGCTTTTCCCAGCACCGTCAGCATTTGCTCATACCAGCTATTAACCTTCGGCCCGATAACAATCTGAAACTGATCGCTTTGCAGTTGTGCGCCCAGAACACCTGGCAATGCCTTAATGGCACTTTGATCGATTTTATTATCATCAATCAGATCAAAGGAAGGTGCGATTTAATCGGTGGGGTTCAGTGGAGTCCTTAGCTGTATTAGCCTTACCTTAGCTGAGCTGTATTA
>NZ_CBFFRL010000176.1:0-9821 GCF_965644215.1 Phytobacter sp. V69 | reverse complement strand
CGTAGCGAGCCATAGTTCAATATGTTGTTGAAAAAGACAGTTACTATAACTCAGGTGATTAAGGGACACAGCCTAGAAGGCCCTATTATCAATGATTTTTATCCTCGTGACGACACTATCTAACATTCGTCGTTTCCTTCAATATGAATCCAGGTTATAACACTGGATATACATACAGATAAGAGGTGTGATTATGGCGCTGGAAACAGGCATTGCGGAGCTGGTCAGAGAATTTATCGCCGCCGGGCGGCCCTCCTCACGCGAAAAGAGTATTGATGATCGGAGAGCGGGCTATATCGCCAGTACCGTGCTGGCGGGTGAAACGGAAACCCGGGTAGACGTGGAAGATGTGCATCTCGACGGTATGACGTTTCGCGTTATCTCTCCGCTGACAGCAACGGGCCCATTACCCACGCTGATCTACTATCACGGCGGCTGTTTTATCAGCGGCGAGTTTGCTACCCATGACAAACAGTTGCGTCAGCTCGCCTTTTATAGCGGCTGTCGGGTGATTGCGGTGCAATATCGCCTGGCTCCAGAGCATCCCTTTCCCGCCGCGCATGATGACGCACAAAGAGGGGCGGAGATTATCTGGGAGCACGCGGCTGAACTGGGCGTAGATCGGCAAAAAATCACCCTTGCCGGAGACAGCGCGGGCGGCCATCTGGCGCTGGTTACCGCACTTCGTCTAAAGGCGGCACGCGCATGGCAACCTGCGCAACTGATCCTGATTTATCCGATGCTTGATGCCACGGCGTATTTTGAAAGCTATACCAGCAACGGCACGGATTATATCATCACCCGCGACGCGCTGCTCAGCGGCTATGAGATGTATCTCGGTGACACGGACCTCATGCATCCGGAAGCCAGCCCGCTGTGGCGCGATGATTTTAACGGTCTTCCGCCGGTGCATATTCTTACCGCCGAATTTGACCCGCTCTGCGATGAAGGCGAAGCGTTATTTCAGCGGATGACCGAGCAAGGCGTGGAATGTTCCTGCCAGCACCACCTTGGGGTGATTCACGGCTTCTTTCAGCTTGGCGGTATCAGCAAGACAGCACGCGGGGCAATAAGAGATGTGGCCTGGCGATTGGGGTGTTGACGCTATCGTCTTGAAATAATAAACGTAAAAATGATAATTCTATTTTTCAAATCAAGGAAACACCATGTCAATCGTTGCGCCAGTCGAAAGACAATTTGCCGCTTATAACGCCCATGACATTGATGCTTTCGCGGCCTGTTTTAGCGAAGACTTTACCGCATGGCGCATGCCTGCCACATCGCCTTCCACACTGGGTCGGGAAGCGCTGCGCGCGTTTTACAGCCAGCATCGTTTTAATAATCCGGCACTCAGAGCAGAGCTGCTTAGCCGCACCGTGATGGGGAATAAGGTGTTCGATCACGAAAAAATCTACGGCATCGGCGAGCAGGTGATTGAGAATATGGCGGTGTATGAGATTGAGGATGGTTTGATCAAAACCGCGTGGTTTTACTTTGCCGAATAAATAGCGTCCGGCCATGCAGCCGGACGCTCAGATCACTCTTCTTCGTTGCCACCTTCTTCATAGGCACCGTAGGGTTTCGCTGGCAGGACGATATACACCGCCTCAAAAACGGCGCCATGCTTATCGTCACCAAACAGCTCAACCTGCAACTGAACACGTGCTTTACGCCCGCGCGCCAGCCTGTCGAGGTCACCGCTTAGCGAGCCGAGGTCCGCAACCGCGCTGGGTTTTCCGGTGATTGGCGTACTGTAGCGGATATGCGCATCGGCCAGAATGATCGTCCCGCCCAGATGGCGCTCGCGCAGCATCAGCCAGATAAGCCCCCAGCCCGTCAGCGTCGCCAGTGAGAACAGGCTGCCGGCAAACAAGGTGTGGTGCGGGTTCTGGTTGCCGGTTTCCGGCATGGTGGTGATAAATTTCTGCCCGGTATACTGCTGAATGCGCACGCCCATCTTTTCGCTGAGCGGAATATGCTGATACCATGCCTGCTGCAGCTGCCCGCACCAGTCGCCGCGATGCAGAATATCGTCCAGCGTCGCTACCGGTTTGATCATCAGGAAGTGGCGTACCGGCGTGGTTTGCGGCGCGGTGATTTCGCCCTCATTGATAAAGCCCAGTTTGGCGAAGAACTCCACCGCATCTTCACGCGCGCTACAGGTCACGCGCTTCACGCCTTCCTGGCGGGCGACAGATTCCAGCGTCATCGCCATCAGCGTGCCGAGCCCTTTGTCCTGCACGGAAGGGTGTACGGCCATAAAACGGATCGAGGCCTCATTGTCAGCATTGATATATAGCCGACCAACGGCAACTAATTCGCCTTCTTCATCCACAACCATTTGATGATGGGCCATGGCATCCCAGGCATCGCGTTCGGACCCTTTCGGCTGATGCAGCGGCTTGCGCAGCATCTCCCAACGGAACTGGTAATAAAGCTCTAGCTCTTCTTCTGTTTGCGGTACGCGAAGGTGATACATAGCTGTATTCTCTCTTGTTACCCGTGGCAACTCCGCAAGCTGGCTCATACTTGCAACCAGAACGTTACGGGGCCGTCATTAACCAGCGAGACCTGCATATCTGCAGCGAATCGTCCGGTCTGTGTTTCTATCTGCTGGCTACGGCAGCGACTGACGAAATAGTCATACAGCGCCTCAGCCTTATCCGGCGCGGCACCTCTGGAAAATCCAGGACGCATGCCGCGTTCGGTATCCGCCGCCAGCGTAAATTGTGACACCACCAGGACGCTGCCGCCGGACTGCTGAACATTGAGGTTCATCTTGCCGTCAGCGTCACTAAAAATACGATATCCCAGCACGCGCTCGCACAGGCGATTCGCTTTTTGCTCGTCATCTTCCCTTTCGACACCTAACAACACCAAAAGTCCCGGACCGATTTCACCCGTCACTTCACCCGCCACGGTGACGCTGGCCTGGGATACACGTTGTATCAATGCAATCATGGTTGGTCTTCTTCTTGTTCTGCGGCTTTTTTTAATCGTCGGTATTCACCGAGAGTGACAGTTATTTCAGCGCCAAGCAAGACGATACACCAGGTCCAGTAGACCCACAGAAACAAAATCGGGACCACCGCCAGGACGCCATAAATGAGCTGGTAAGACGGAAATGTGGTGATATAAAGCGCAAACCCTTTTTTCCCCGTTTCAAACAGCACGGCGGCGACAAAAGCACCAACCACTGCATCACGATTGGGCACGCGGGTCGTTGGTACGATGCTGTACAACAGCCAAAAAGAGATCCACGACAAGATGAGCGGGAAGACGCGCAGCATATTATCAATCACGCCGTTGAGCCCGCTGGCCCAGCGCAGAGAGAGCAGATAGGAGCTTATCGCCAGGCTGGCCCCGGCAAGCAGCGGCCCCAGCGTCAGGATCATCCAGTAGACGGCAAAGGAGTAAATCCGCGGGCGCACGCGGGTGCTGCGCCAGATTGCGTTGAGGGCGCTGTCGATGGAGTACATCAACAGCAGCGAGGTCACGACCAGCCCGCATGCCCCGACCGCCGTCATCTTGCTCGAGTTGGCAACGAACTGCTCGATATAGCGTTGAATCACATCGCCGGTGGTGGGAATAAAATTGGCGAAAATAAAATGGCGCAGTTGAACGCTGACCTCAGAAAACATCGGAAAAGCAGAAAACAACGCAAAGATAACCGCCACCAGCGGAACCAATGAAAGCAACGAAACATAGGCGAGGTTCCCCGCCAGCGTTGTCATATGGTCTTCATCAATACGCAGCCAGAGCAATTTGAGCCACGACCACATGGGTCGCGTATGGTGTTTCGCTTTATGGCGAATAAATTTCAGCATAACTGCTTCGCAAAATAGTCAGGGAGGGTGTTCTTACCCGTCACCAGAATACTGGTGATCCCTAGCTGGTTGGCCCCTTCTATGTTATTGGCGTTATCATCAAAAAAAACCGCATCATCAGCACGATAACCTTCCAGCTCGAGAACCCGTTGGTAGATACGCGCTTCCGGTTTACGCATTCCCATCTCTTGCGAAAGGTAAATATGGTCGGCAACAGCCAGAATTTCCGGGTATTGATCCGGCCACCAGGTGGTGTAAAGGCTATTAGTGTTTGATAGCACCACCACACGATGCCCTTGCTCGCGCAACTGCTTCATGATGCTGATAACGTCTTTTCGCAGGGAGACAAAAACCGCCTGCCAGCCCGTGGCAAACTGCTCAAAACTTAACGACATGGACATCTCTTCACACAGCGCTTTGGCAAAATCTTCATCGCTGATTTCGCCCCGCTCGTGAAGCTGGAACGTCTCTCCCATCGTGAAACTTTGCTTGAGCGTCGCCAGCGGCACGCGGCTGAAATCACTCCATACGCCCAGCACCCGATTGAAGTCGATATCAACGATCACGTTACCCAAATCAAAGATATAGAGCATCTCTCTCTCCTTATTTTCCGTGGAAAGTTAACTGTAGCGGTAAAGTCAGAAGTTGAATAGTTCGCCCACTCACGCGGGCGACAGGAATGTGATGGGCAATGAATTGATTTTCAGGTCATCAAAAACTGTTTTCCACATCGGCCTGGTCTACGGCGATCTGGTTAATTTCAATCTGATGGCTTTTCAGTAACTGAGAAAGCGGTGCCGAAGGCAGATTATCGGTAAACAGCGCCGTAATCTGTTTAATATTGCCAATCTCCACGGCAGCAGAAGCGTGGAATTTGGTGTGATCAACGGCCAGTAAAATCTGCCGCGAATGCGCCATCATCGTTTTTGCCACGTTGGCTTCATTGACGTCGAATTCCAGCAATGCGCCATCGCTTTCGACGGCACCGATGCTGGTGACCAGATAATCCGCACGAAACCCCTGCACAAAACTTGCCGCCGCCGGGCCAAGAATGCCGCCATTATGCGGGCGTAGCGTTCCGCCGGGAACCATCACCTCAAACTGGGGATTTTTATACAGAATATGCGCCACCCGTAAACTGTTGGTGATGATGCGCAGATGGTTGTGATTGAGCAACGCACGTGCCACATGTTCTACCGTCGTTCCGATGGTAATAAACACGGTGGAGCCATCCGGAATATAGTCGGCGATAGCTTCTGCAATCGCTTTTTTCTCGTCCAGCAGGGAAACTTCACGCTGTTCAAAGGCCGTGTTAACAACGCTGGAGGCGCGCCCGGCCCCGCCGTGATGACGGGTAATCAGCCCCTGTTCGCTGAGTTTACGAATATCACGCCGAACCGTCTGGGTGGAAACATCCAGCAGTTGTGCCAGCTCATCGATGTTCATATAACCACGTTCGGCAATCAGCGTCAGCAAGTGGTCGTGCCGCGGATTACCGGTCAGTTCGGTAAGGCTCATGGGTATCCCTCTCAAAACCATCGTGCTCCGCATTTTATACAAAAAGTGACAGAAAAGAGCGGGTTTGATCACAGTCAGGTATCCCGGCACGCCCACCAGGCCGGGTACATTTGAGCGCGGCCACCGCGCTGGCAAACATGACGGCCTCTGCCAGAACCGATTTTTGCGCCAGACTCACTGCCAGCGCGCCATGAAACACATCCCCGGCACCAGTGGTATCTACCACATCGACATGAAAACCTGGTTGATGCTTCAGAGCATTATTTTCCAGCCAGTAACACCCCTCAGACCCTTGGGTGACATAGACATGTCCATTTGTGAGCGTTTGTGATTTCTGCAATGCCGCTACGCTATCTTCTATCCCTGTCAGACGGCGCAAACCCGGCGCGGAAAACGCCGCATGGTCGCTCAGCGCCACCAGCTCAGCAATATCTTGTGGCGTCACATCGGCATCCAGAACCGTCGTCACCCCCTGTTGGCGCGCCAGTGTAAAGGCCTGTTTCGCCCCTTCGTGCCAGCGAACATCAGCCAATACCACGTCCCATTGAGAGAAATCGAGTTCATTGAGCCAATCAGCGTCAGGCCGTAAATCCGGGCTGGGATAGTTGACGATAATCCTCTCTCCTTGTGTGTCGACCATAATAGCCGATTGTGAAGATTTAGCATTCTTATAGCGCCGGGTATATCGGGTACTTACACCCAAGGATTCCAGCTCAGCCAACAGGCTGTTTCCGGTATCGTCATCCCCTATGCGGCCAATAAAATCGACATGAGCACCGAGTTTCGCCGCCGCCACCGCAGCAGTCGCCGCTGGCCCGCCTCCCACTTCCGTGTACCGCCTCGCCACATATTTACCGCCTTCAGTCGGCAGTTGTTCCACGTAATAGATGCGATCCATCACGGCAATACCTACACAAGCAATACGAATCATGGTCATTCCTCACACGTTTTTAGTGTGTGCCATTTTAATTTCACCAAATGTTTAAAAAGTGACGAGTGTCAATTTTTTGATTATAAATTACAAATACGATCAAAAACAGACAAAAAACACCGATTTAAAATGACAAAAAATGACATCCACGTCTCAGGAGAACGTTATGGCAGTAATAGCATTTATCGGATTAGGTCAGATGGGTTCACCCATGGCGAGCAACTTGCTAAAGCAGGGTCATCAACTCAGTGTCTTTGACGTAAACCCGGATGCCATTCAGCGCCTGGTCGAAAAAGGGGCACAGCCAGCAAACAACCCCGCTCAGGCTGCGAAAGACGCAGAATTTGTCATCACTATGCTGCCTAACGGCGACCTGGTACGCAGTGTGTTATTCGGCGAGCAAGGTATCTGCGAAACCCTGTCCCCACAGGCACTAGTAATTGACATGTCGACCATCCACCCACTTCAGACCGACAAATTGATCACCGATATGCAGAACAAGGGATTTAGCTTGATGGATGTTCCGGTGGGACGTACCTCCGATCACGCCGTCGCCGGGACATTACTTCTGCTGGCAGGTGGCTCGCCCGAGCAAATTGAACGCGCCAAACCGGTTCTGATGGCAATGGGTAATGAGCTTATTAATGCGGGCGGATCAGGCATGGGCATTCGCGTGAAGCTGATTAACAACTACATGAGTATTGCGCTGAATGCCCTTTCAGCTGAAGCCGCCGTGCTCTGCGAAGCACTGGGCCTCTCTTTCGACGTTGCGCTGAAAGTCATGAGCGGTACACCCGCCGGAAAAGGTCACTTCACCACTTCCTGGCCGAATAAGGTGCTGAAAGGCGATCTTTCCCCCGCCTTCATGATCGACCTTGCCCATAAAGATCTTGGCATCGCGCTGGATGTCGCCAACCAGCTGCATGTTCCGATGCCACTGGGCGCAGCATCGCGCGAAGTGTACAACCAGGCGCGAGCCGCTGGACGTGGCCGTGAAGACTGGACAGCCATCCTGGAACAGACGCGTAACAGCGCTGGCCTGACAAAGTAAAAATGTAACGACTGTATAAAGGAAAATTGAATGAGCAATTACACCATCAAAGACATTACGCGCGAGTCCGGCGGTTTTGCCATGCTGGCGGTCGATCAGCGTGAAGCCATGCGCCTAATGTTGGCCGCTGCTGGTGCGAAATCACCCGTTACTGATAGCGTTCTGACTGACTTCAAAGTGAATGCAGCAAAAATCCTCTCTCCTTATGCCTCTGCCATTTTGGTAGATCAACAGTTCTGCTATCGCCAAATCGTGGAACAAAATGCTGTAGCAAAAAGCTGCGCCATGATTGTTGCCGCCGATGAGTTCATTCCAGGCAATGGCGTCCCTGTCGATAGCGTCGTTATCGACAAAAAGATCAATCCGCAGGCTGTAAAGCAGGACGGCGTAAAGGCACTGAAGCTGCTTGTACTCTGGCGCAGTGATGAAGATGCGCAGCAGCGTTTGGATATGGTGAAAGAGTTCAACGAGATGTGCCATGCCAATGGGCTGGTAAGTATTATCGAACCGGTGGTTCGCCCACCGCGTCGTGGTGCTTCATTCGATCGTGAGCAAGCCATTATCGACGCAGCCAAAGAGCTGGGCGACAGCGGTGCAGACCTCTACAAAGTTGAAATGCCACTCTTCGGAAAAGGAGCTCAACCCGAGCTTCTCACCGCATCACAACGCCTGAACGAACATATCAATATGCCGTGGGTCATCCTCTCATCCGGCATTGACGAAAAATTATTCCCCCGTGCAGTCAGTGTCGCAATGACAGCAGGCGCATCTGGATTCCTGGCAGGTCGTGCGGTCTGGTCATCAGTCATTGGCCTGCCTGATACCGAACTGATGCTACGCGATGTATCCGCACCTAAGCTGCAACGCTTAGGTGAAATTGTTGATGAAATGATGGCTCGCCGCCGTTAATACGAGGACAAAATAATGAAATGGTTTAACACGTTGAGCCACAACCGTTGGCTGGAACAAGAAACGGACCGCATCTTTAATTTTGGTAAAAATGCCGCCGTTCCTACCGGGTTTGGTTGGCTGGGAAATAAAGGGCAAATTAAAGAAGAGATGGGGACTCATCTCTGGATCACTGCACGCATGCTGCACGTTTATTCGGTTGCTGCAGCGATGGGCAGACCTGGTGCTTATTCCCTGGTCGATCACGGCATTGAAGCCATGAATGGCGCATTACGGGATAAAAAATACGGCGGCTGGTATGCCTGTGTTAATGACGAAGGCGTGATTGATGCATCTAAACAAGGTTATCAACACTTCTTTGCTCTGCTGGGGGCTGCCAGTGCAGTCACAACGGGACACCCAGAAGCCAGAAAATTGCTCGATTACACCATTGAAGTCATTGAGAAATACTTCTGGAGTGAAGAAGAACAGATGTGCCTGGAGTCCTGGGACGAGGCATTTAGCAAAACCGAAGACTATCGTGGCGGCAATGCCAATATGCATGCGGTTGAAGCCTTCCTGATCGTCTATGACGTTACCCACGACAAAAAATGGCTGGATCGCGCCATCAGAGTGGCATCAGTCATCATCCATGATGTCGCCAGAAAAGGTGATTATCGTGTAAATGAACACTTCGATATTAACTGGAATCCGATCCGGGACTACAACAAAGACAATCCGGCTCACCGTTTCCGTGCTTACGGCGGCACGCCAGGCCACTGGATTGAGTGGGGACGGTTAATGCTGCATATCCATGCGGCACTGGAAGCCAGATGTGAGCAACCGCCAGCCTGGCTGCTGGAAGACGCGAAAGGTCTTTTCCATGCAACCATTCGCGACGCCTGGGCACCTGATGGCGCTGACGGCATTGTGTACACCGTTGACTGGGATGGAAAACCCATTGTTAGTGAACGTGTGCGCTGGCCAATTGTAGAAGCGATGGGCACGGCGTATGCGCTCTACACGGTGACCGGCGATCGCCAATACGAAACCTGGTATCAGACGTGGTGGGAATACTGCATTAAATACCTGATGGACTATGAAAATGGCTCATGGTGGCAGGAACTCGATGCTGACAATAAGGTCACGACTAAAGTCTGGGATGGCAAACAGGATATTTACCATCTGCTGCACTGCCTGGTTATCCCACGTATCCCACTGGCACCGGGCCTGGCACCTGCCGTTGCTGCGGGGTTATTGGATATCAACGCGAAATAGAATGGACTGAACAGGCGGCATATCAGCAAAAAAATCTGCATATGCCGTTGTTAAATAATGGTTTCTCATAAGCAGGTGACGTGTATGCATAGTAGTGGGAAAACAATTTTACTCGCTGCGGGTGATTACCGGGCCCAGATTGTTACTGTTGGGGCCGGGCTTGCCGAACTGACCTGGCAGGGTAACCACCTGATCATACCGCACAATCCGGAAGAGATGCCGCTGGCTCATCTGGGGAAAGTGCTGATCCCCTGAGCCTGTACATAAAATTGTGTAATTGCCTGATTTTGATATGTTCAATCCAACATCAAAAGCAGGTTAATTTATG
>NZ_CBFFRL010000175.1:0-10075 GCF_965644215.1 Phytobacter sp. V69 | reverse complement strand
CGTAGCGAGCCATAGTTCAATATGTTGTTGAAAAAGACAGTTACTATAACTCAGGTGATTAAGGGACACAGCCTAGCACCCAATACGACCCAGGACAAACGTGTATCGGGCATCGATCTCCCCCGCCATGTTAAATGCTGCTAAAAAAGCCTTTTCGTTGGCTGAATATATTGCGACGTCTTAATTTCATTCTGTGATTATTCACGTTGAAAATACCTCGCATCATCGTAATGAAAAGATAGAAGCCTATTTTTTAGCAGGGTGAAGTTTGCCCGTTCGCTGTCTAAAATAAGAAAACCTTGCGGTATCGTTTGTCTTTTGACAGTAAAAAAGACAAGAAAATGGCAAGAAAAATAAAAAACTATCAAACAGTTATAAAGAAATAGT
Source organism: Phytobacter sp. V69 (assembly GCF_965644215.1). Classification (NCBI taxonomy): domain Bacteria; kingdom Pseudomonadati; phylum Pseudomonadota; class Gammaproteobacteria; order Enterobacterales; family Enterobacteriaceae; genus Phytobacter; species Phytobacter sp. V69. Next base: position 9,688 of record NZ_CBFFRL010000175.1, on the reverse strand, counting down.
GTGTTTTCGCGCTAACCAGACGGGACAATCTTGTTCGTCATTATTACCGTCTGGTCTGGATATTGTGTGGCGAAATACATCCTCACACAGGAAAAAACATCGGTTTATTGCCCTTTGGGGTCCAGGAATAATCCTGGATTAATACTGCTCTACTCATCATTACAAGGAATGAAAAATGACGCTGCCCGGACTCAATCCCGAAGCAAATATGCTCGGCTACGATTTTGCTCGCTTTACTGGCAAAGGTGCGACAGATTTCAATTTCGATGCGCTTGGTAGCGCGATGGACTGTACGCGTGATTTTGCCCAGGCGGGGATTATCTACGCCGATGGCCCGGAACGTTATCTGGTGCGTCCCAGTAAACGCCATCCAAACGGGCAAAGCGGCATCGTGACCCATGTCATTGTGACAAAGCCTCCCACTCAGGGTTCGAAAACCAGCGTGGGTAAATCCTTAACCGATGCCGTTTCCGCGACTTCTCTCGGCCCGGAAATCGCCTCGACCGTGCTCTCCTGCGGCGCAATGATCATTACCGCTGGCGTAATGGCCACCGCGGGTGCCGCCGTGCCGCTCACTGCCGGAGCCAGCGGCGCGCTGGTCGCTCTCGGCTATGCCGGTGCTGCCGCCACGGGTTTGCAATGCATCAACGGCCTCTACCGTCTGTATGATCTGGTGGAAAACGGCGGCGAAGATGTGGCATGGCTCGATTCACAAGGCTGGTATAACGCCACCTCAACTGCGCTCGATCTTATCTCGCTGGCAAGCGCAGGCGGCGCACTGAAAGAGGCTGTCGTAACATGGCGCGCGATGAAATCCGTCTCGTCGTTAAAAGCCTCTCAGTGGCTGAAAGAGTACCCCCGTCAGGATCGCAAACGCCTGACGGAGCTCATCATCAAGCTGCAAAACCCCGGCATCAGCAATAAGGAAATCAAAGCCCTTATCCGGGCGGGTATTTATCCCAAACGCTTCCCGGTTGAACCTGTGCAGGTCGAGCTGACCCGGCAACTGAGCAACCTGGTAACCAGTGCAGCGGCGCTGGCGGGTAGCGCGGTGAGTGGCGTCGTTGCCTCGCCGGGCAATATTCCCAAAGCAGGTCGCTACATCGTGGGCACTATCCAGTCGCTGGCGGTACTGTAATGGGTCTTGCGACGTTAATTTCCGGCAGGTTTTTTTGCGACCTTCTGGCCCATGGACGGGAGATGGAACAGGTCATTGCCCGTGGCGATAACAGCCTGTTGCAGCATTCAACGCCCGAGCTGGAGCGCTGGTTTGATAAACCGCCCGCCGAACTGCCCCGGCAGAACGGGTTTCCGCTGGCGTTTGTGCTGCTGTTTTTCCTGGTCGCTTTCGCCTGTAACTTACTGACGCTAATGGCGATGTTGCCAAAACAGACGCCACCCGTCAGGGCGCTTATCTTCTTCGTGCCCGCAATCCTGTTTATTTTCAGCAATCTGACCGCCACCTACCTTATCGCACGTGGTAAGACATCCGGGCTGGCGTGGTATGGACTGGTGCACGGCGTCCTTACCATACTGAGTGCACTGCTGCTGGTGATAACCGTCCTGAATGGGCAGACACATCATACGGTCATCGTGCTGGTGTCGCTTATCATCATGCTGGCCTGTCGCTTTGTGTTTAACGGGTGCGGGTTTATTTTGTTTGTGCTGTACGGTCGCACACAGCGCATCGCAACCCTGTCTCGCGGGATGCGTATAAAATCAGGTCAGTAAGCACAAAACAAAAGCCGCCAGCGGGTCACGCATGGCGGCTTTGTTGTTTGTGGCTGGCCGTTATAACCCGGTGCTAAAGGTAATCAGGCCGAGCACGATACCGGGCGAGTTGGCTATCACAATCGGCCAGTTTTTCCGTTCACTCAGTAAACCATAAGTCACCCACAGCACGCAGTTAACGGCGGCGGCCAACGGCTGCATCGGGTTGGTTTTCAGGCCGTGCAGGTTATCGAGAATCAGCGGTATGTATGAGATATACATAAAACAGCAGGCAATGGTCGCCACCCAGCCCACAACAAAATGCGCTCTTGCGTACAACATTACGCTTCGCCTTATGACGTGTGATTATTCACTCCGCGTCAACGCGTCGGGCTACTGAATCCCGGCTTACCAGCGTTCCCTGATGAGAAAACACAGTTTCCTCGTCGGGATGCAATAAAATCTCGACCGCGTCGCGGATCATTTCATCCATCGGGACGTGGATAGTGGTCAAAGAAGGCGTGTAGTACTTACCAATCACCGAATCATCGAACCCGGCGAGCGAGATCTCCCCCGGTACCGTTTTCCCCGCATCCTGAAACGCTTTCGCCAGGCCAATGGCCATGTCGTCATTGGCGGCCAGCACGCAGGTGAACGGGATATTGAGCGCCAGTAGCTGGCGTCCCGCCTCGTAGCCGCTTTCCGTGCTCCAGGTTCCCCGCACCACCAGCTGTGGGTCGGGGCTGATGCCCGCTTTTCGCAACGCATCACGGTAGCCGCGTAAACGGCGCTCACCGGTCGGCGAACCGCAGACACCCGCGACAAATGCAATCCGGGTATGCCCCTGCGCCAGCAGATGCTCCACCATCTCTTCGCTGCTGCGTCGATGATCGGTAAACACGCATCGGTTTCGGTTTCTGATAAGTTCACGATTAATGACAACTATCGGCGTCGGACTGCCGTCAATGATGTCATCCAGCTCACTGACCGACAGATATTTGGGGTAGATCATGATGGCTTCACAGCGAAGCTCAAGGAGCAACCCAATCGCATCGCGCTCGTCCTGAGCGCTGTGTTTCCCGTCCGCAAGCACCAGTTGACGGCTGTGACCTTCACTGCGGGTCGCCGCCTGATAAACCATGCTTGAGAAGAACGGGCCGTTATACAGCCCGTTGGTGATAACCAGCCCGATCGAATTCGTTTTGTTATTAGCAAGATTGCGCGCCAGCAGGTTTGGTCGATAACCGGTGTCAGCAACGGCCTGCAAAATTCTGGCCTTCACCTCTTCCCGCACAAACACCTTCCCGCTTAACGCGCGCGATACCGTCGCCTTTGACACTCCCGCCATTCTGGCGACATCCAGTATCGTTACCATAAGAAAACCTCGATCAATGGGTGGCTCACACTGAGCCAGGCTGAACCGGCTCAGAAACATGCTGCAAAAGTGTGCTACTTGCGAAGCCCGCCGGGTCAGGGCGTGGCTTCATTGACACCATGTTCGTGCGCCCGCGTCTCCTTATGCCAGAGACATCAGCGGCGACCCCATCCCAATCGCGCCCTGAAGCTGATGCTTCGTTAGCGTGAAGTCTTCGCTGTTCACCACCAGTACCGGGGTCGTCAGGTCATAACCTTCACGTTCAATGCTGGCTTTGTCGAATTCAAGAAGAGGCGTTCCCGCTTTGACCACATCCCCCTCTTTGACTAACGGACGGAAATGTTGCCCCTGCAGGTTGACGGTATTTAACCCAACATGGATCAATAATTCAGCACCATTATCGCACAATAACCCAATGGCATGATGTGACGCGATCAAGGTCGCTACCGTCGCGTCGCACGGCGCCACCACTTTTCCCTCTTCCGGCTTAATGGCGATACCGTCGCCAAGTGCTTTCCCGGCAAACGCATCATCTGCCACGCTCTCCAGCGCAACCACTTCCCCTTTCAGTGGGCTGAGCATCTCAATGGTGCTTACCGCCGCGACATTCGGCGTCGCCTGCGCTTTAACCGACGCTGCGGGTTTGCTTTCTTCTTCGTTCGCCGGGTCTTCGAAGCCCACGAACTGCACCATCATGATGGTCAGGACAATCGCCGTGCCCGCGCCGACCAGTTCACCGATAAACGACATCGGTGCCTCGGGGCTAATGGCATTCACCAGGGTGAACAGGCCCGGCAAGGCGGCATAGGCGTAGTACAGGCTGCCGAACAGGCTCGCCACCACGGCACCAATCGCGCCGCCGATACAGCCACAAATAAACGGCTTTTTAAAACGCAGGGTGACACCGTAAATCGCCGGTTCAGTGATACCGAAAATCGCCGTAATCCCGGCAGACATGGAGGTCGCTTTCAACTGGGTGTTGCGGGTTTTCAGGAACACGCCAAATACCGCTGCCATCTGGCCGATAACCGCAATGGTCTGGTAGGCCTGGAAGGAGTCATAGCCCTGAGTGTCGAAGTTCGCCATGATCACCGGGGTAATACCCCAGTGCACGCCGAAGATAACGATAATCTGCCACACGCCACCAATCACTGCCGCCGCAACCGCAGGGGCCGCATGGAACAGCGCGTTATAGCCATTTGCCACGCCCATCGCTGCCCAGGTGGTAATCGGGCCAATCACGATCAGCGTCAGCGGCACAATCACCACAAAACAAATCAGTGGGGTAAAGAGCGGGCTGACCACTTCCGGCATCCACTTCTCGACACGACGCTCGAACCAGGAGAGCGCCCACACCAGGAACAGCGGTGGTAAAACGGATGAGGTATATACCGTTTTCGACAGCGGGAAGAAGAGGAAATTAATGCTCTCCCCGCCGGCAATGCGCCCTGCCAGCGCCGCCCAGTCCGGGCTAATCAGCGCGCAGCAGCAGAGCACAGCAATAAACGGGTTACATTTGAAATGGCGCGCCGCCGTAATGGCGATAAAGACCGGCAGGAAGGCAAATGGCGTCCAGGACATAAAGTTAAGCACGGCGAAGGTGCCCGTGGTTTTGATACCGGCATCAATCAGACCGAGGACAATCAGCAGCCCTTGCAGGATACCGGCCGCCGCCAGAATGTAGACAATTGGCGCGAACACCGCCGACATAGTGGCAATCACCGCATCCAGCTTGCGCGTTTTTTTCGGCGCGCTGCTTGTGGACCCCGTCTCTTTCACCAGGCCAGACATGGCGTTGAAGACGTCTGCCACATGGGTTCCGATCACGACCTGAAACTGCCCGCCGCTTTCTACCACCGCGATAACGCCAGGTAGACTTTGCACCTGACGTTTCGCATCAGCGGGTGTTTCATTGAGAACCAGGCGTAAACGCGTGGCGCAGCGGGTGAAGCTATTGATGTTCTCTTCCCCGCCGACCTCCCGGAGGATATCGCTTGCTAACTTATTGTAATCCCGAATAACAGCCATTTTTTTTCTACCTTTTATTATCGGTAACTGAGTCGTGCAACGAATGAAACCGGTTTCATGCTAACCTGGACAATCATCCATGCAACCGGTTTCATGGAAATATGAGAGCTAAATCACTTCATGAGGTGAATATGAAACAATCGGGAAGTGGGGAAAAAACGTACCGAGGAAGCATTTATTTCAGGAATACTAACGCACTGCAACCTGTCGCCTGTATTATGATTTCAACCATATCTGCGCGGCTGAACTGATGCTAATCTTTCAGTGTTGAACGCAGCGGCTGCGGTTACGACAATGAGCTTATTTCGTGTTTGATCATTAACAACTACCTTTAACTTAATCTTTAAGCGCCTTAGCGAAACGCCATGAACAAACCCATCAAACGGCTTGAGATCATTAAATACGCCATTGAACTGGAAGATGAAGGCATCATTCAGAGCCAGCTTCCGTTTCTGAAAAATGAAATCACGGACAGTGAGCTGGCTTTCATTGTTTGGGCGCTTGAAGAGAAGAACTTTTCCGATGCCTTGCGCACCATCAACGCCTGGCTGCAAAGCCAGCGCTCGGTGATGCAATGGCAGGATCCGCAGGTTGCCGCCAGCAAGCTGGAGCTTAAAGCGCTGGAAGAGCACCTGCGCGAGTTAATCGATAAGCGCAATACGCGTATTCAGCTGCTGGATGATTTCAACGATCTCTACCTCACCCGTCTCGGGCCGCTGATGTCGCAGATCCTGCGCCTGCGTAAGATCCTCGCCGAGGCCGCCGTGCGTCGTCAGGAAGCCGAAGCGCATCGCCGTGAGGCGGATTATCTTCGCTGCCAGCAATATCTGGCGCAGGCGGTGGATGTGCTGGTCACCCTGACCCGCCGCTGGCAAAGTTTTCCGCCGCAGTCCTCTCAGGCTGCGGAAGCACGCAAGCATTTGCAGCAGCAGAACGCGCTGATCGCCTCTTTGCTGGCCGAAGCGCAGGAGTTGGAAAAAGGGTTAACGCGTGAGGATGAACCGGCGCGTCAGGCGCGGGATGAAGCACGTCAGGAGTATGAAGACTACCAGGAACAGCAGCACGATGCCGAGCAGCGTTTTGGCTTCGAGCAGAAAATGTCGCCGGATGAGCGCGTTGAGCTGAAACGTCTGTGGCGCCAGGCCAGTAAACTGTGCCACCCGGATCTGGTGGATGACGCCTTTAAAGATGAGGCGCACGCCATGATGGTTCAGCTAAACCAGGCCAGGCAGCGTGGCGATTTGGGGGCGATTCGTATTCTCCTGACCCGTCTGCAGAAAGGTCTGGAGCCATTGATGGCAAGCGATCGTCTCAACGATCTTGCACGTTTGCGCCAGCGTATTCAGGAAGTGAAGCAGCATATCGCCAGCCTCATTGATGAGCTGAACGCGCTGGAGAAAGAGGAGTCGTGGCAACTGGTGTCGTCATTGACCGATCAGGAAGGGTATTTCCGCCAGCAAGAGAAAGCGCTCGCCGAGATTCGCCAGTCGCTGGAGCAGCAGGTGAGCGACGCCGAATACGACGAAGTGGCGTAATCCCACACCCTCCCGGATGCGGCGTGAACGCCTTATCCGGGCTACGCGCCACGCCATCCGATACACAACTGTAGCCCCGGTAAGCGCAGCGCCACCGGGGAATCGCACAGGTGCATAACGGCCCCCTCACCCCTTTGGAAACAGTTGCGAATTACTTCTTATGCCAGTACGCCTGGCCGCGCACCAGCTGCTGGTCAATCGCGTCCGTCTCAAAATGATCCAACAGCGATTTCACTATCTCGCCTTCACCCGTCAGCCAGATAAAATAATCTTCCGACGGCACCGCGACTGACGCCAGCTTATCCTTCACTGCCTGCGCGTCATGGCCAATCACCCACTCGATGTCGTACTCACCCAAATGGGCGAAATAATCTTTGTAAGCGGCATCCCCTACGGTGACCACCGCTTTCACTTGCGGGCGTACCGACAAAAGGCTTAACCCTTCCAGGCGACGGCGCAGCGCCGGCATCCCGGACTCATCGCACACATACAGCTGCCAGGCGTAATCTTCCGGTACCACCAGCGAACCGCGCGGGCCGCCGATCGTCAGCTTGTCGCCCTCATTCGCCTGCATCGCCCAGCTGCTCGCCACGCCGCCATCATGGATGAAGAAATCAATCGCCAGCTCATGGCGACTCTCGTCATACAACGGCGTGTAATCACGCGTTATCGGGCGCGGGCCATCGGCCCAAACAATGCCCTCGTCGGTCACCTGCGGGGGCGTAAATTCGCTACCCGGCTGTGGGAAAAACACTTTGGTGTGGTCGTCAAACCCGCGCGAAGTAAACCCTTCCAGCGCTTCACCACCCAGCACAATGCGCTGGAACCCGGCGCCAATGCGCTCGACGCGTAATACGGTTAACTCGCGAAAACGTAGCTCATTGCGGACACGCTGCGGATAACGTTGTTGTTTGGTTGTCATAATCGGCCTTCGTGAAGTTGAATACGATATATCTAATTTAATTTTAAATGATAATGATTGCTGTTTGCCGGGAAGACAAGCACTTTTTTAGATACATACAAGCATAAGCGCACAACTTGCAAAAATAAAAATAAAAAATCATTAATATCAAATAATTAAAAAAAATATCAAAAACAACCTTGTCTGATTTTTGTATTTAGATATAAATTAGATATATCAAATCAACTAAGGAGCAGAACATGCGACATCATCACGATGCGTTCGATGAAGAACGCCAGCAGGAACACGAAGGTGATCGCCCTACCGGACGTCGCGGGGAACATCATCGCGGCCATCACGGCGAAGCCCACCACGGCCGGGGCGGCGGCGGACGTCGTCAGCGCTTTTTTGGTCACGGCGAATTACGTCTGGTTATCCTGGATATCCTGACCCGTAACGCCAGCCATGGTTATGAGCTGATTAAAGAGATTGAAACCCTGACGCAAGGGAATTACACGCCAAGTCCGGGTGTGATTTATCCCACGCTGGATCTGCTGCAAGATCAGCAACTGGTTGTGATTAACGAAGAAGACGGCGGGCGTAAAAAAATCGCCATCACCCCGGAAGGTCAGGCGTGGCTTGCAGAAAATAACGAACATCTGGAGCACATTCAGGCACGCATCAAGGCGCGCGGCGTGGGCTACCAACTGCGAAAAGATCCGCAGATGAAGCGCGCACTGGAAAACTTCAAAGCGGTACTGGATTTGAAAGTAAACCAGTCAGAGATCAGCGCCGCACAGCTGAAACAGATTGTCGGCATTATCGACCGCGCGGCGCTGGATATTTCTCAACTGGATTAGGCCATTACCTCGTCTTCACGCAGGCGGAAGACTTTTACCAGCTCACGCAGATGCGTCGCCTGCTCATTAAGCGCCGCCGCTGCCGCAACGGACTCTTCCACCAGGCTTGAGTTCTGTTGAGTGGTGGAGTCAATCAGCCCAATGGCGCTGTTGATTTGCGAAATACCGTCGGTCTGCTCGCGGCTTGCCTGGCCGATCTCACGCAGGATCACATCCATCTCCTGAACGTTACTCACCATGCCATTGATCAGATTGCTGGCTTTTTCCACCAGCGCCATCCCCTCACGGGTCTGACTGGTTGAATCTTCAATAAGCTGGCGGATCTCATTGGCCGATGAGGCACTTTTCTGCGCCAGTTGGCGCACTTCACCGGCAACCACCGCAAAGCCACGACCATGCTCACCCGCACGCGCCGCTTCAACCGCCGCGTTCGGCGCCAGGATATTGGTCTGGAAGGCAATAGCGTCAATCAGGTTGATGATGTCAGACATGCGGTTGGACGTTTCGTTAATCACCCGCATCTTCTCGGTGACCTGTTTCATCATCTCACCGTTGTTTTTAACCCTGCTGGCCGCATCCGCCGACAGATTAGTGGCTTCGGTGGTGTGATCGGCGGTGTTCTTCACGGTGGCCGTAATCTGCTCCATGGACGAGGCGGTCTGTTCGACGGAACTGGCCTGCTCTTCCGTACGGGCTGCCAGATCCTGGTTCCCGGCCACGATCTGCGCCGCCGCGCTGGAGATACTGGCAGAACCGAACTGCACTTCCTGAACGATGTCCACCAGACGGGTTTTCATCTCCATCAACGCACGCAGCAGGATACCCGTTTCATCACGATGATCGGAGTGAATGGTGCGAGTGAGATCGCCGCTGGCAATCGCCTCGGCAAAGGTCACCGCTTCACGCAATGGACGCGTGATGGCCCGAACAATCACCCAACCCAACAGCGTGCCCACACCGATGCTGACAATCGCCAGGATTGCCAGCAGCAAGCGGTTGGTGTTGAAATCGCTCTGAACCTGTTCACCACCACGACGCATCTGTGCATCCTAGATAGCAATCAGCGCCTGCACTTTCTCTTTGTAGGCTTTCTGAATCGGCACCATTTTGATCATCATTTCGTTGACGGCCGCCGCGTGGTCACCGTTCTTCACGTCTTCCAGAATACGAAAACGCGAGTCCAGGAACTGCTGGCGCACTTCTTTAGATAGTGTCGTCACAAGATTTTAGCCCAGAGAGCGATGCATCTGATCTGGACGGCAGCGAGAAATGAGGCCGT
>NZ_CBFFRL010000174.1:0-10137 GCF_965644215.1 Phytobacter sp. V69 | reverse complement strand
AGTCATGATAATAGGGCCTTCTGATTAGAAGGCCCTATTATCAATGATTTTTATCCTCGTGACGACACTATCTAACTGAAAAATAAAAAACATGCCGGACGTCGACAACGTATCGCGCCCCGGATAATCCCGCTAACACACCATTAAGGGTTAATAATGTCTTTCACCACTCACACCAGCGATGAGCTGTGCTCGATTGCCAGCGCGCCATCATTACTGGCTGTTTGCATTGCGTTCGCGTTAACACCTGCTGCAGGCTTCGCGGCAACCACGTCCGGCACTGATGAAACTGTCGTCGTCGAAGGCACCTCCACCGCACAGAGCGATACCAGCCAGGATCAGGACTACAGCGTCAAAACCACCACCACGGGGACCAAACTGCTGCTCGTTCCGCGCGATATTCCACAATCCGTGAGCGTTATCAGCCAGCAGCGTATGCAGGACCAGAACCTGAACTCCATCGGCCAGGTGCTGGCCAACACGACCGGTGTTACCGCTCAGGTGCAGGACAGCGATCGTACCGTGTTCTATTCACCTGGTTTCTTTGTCAGTAACTATGCTTACGACGACCTGCCTACCTCCATCAGCGAAGTCTGGAACTTCGGTGATACCGCCGCCGATACCGCCATCTACGACCGCATTGAAGTGGTACGTGGCGCAACAGGTCTGATGTCCGGTACTGGTAACCCGGCGGCCTACGTCAACATGGTGCGTAAACATGCAGACAGCAGCGAATTCAAAGGTAACGTTTCCGCCACCTACGGTAGCTGGGATAAGCAACGTTACGTTCTCGATCTACAGGCACCGTTGACCGAATCCGGCAAAGTGCGTGGCCGCGTCATCACCGGTTACCAGGACAATGACAGCTGGGTGGATACGTACCACTACCGTAAGAAGTTCATCTACGGTGTTGTTGATGCTGACGTGACCGACAGCACCACTTTGTCTCTGGGATATGAATATCAGGAAAGTCAGACCGATAGCCCGACCTGGGGCGGCCTGCCGACCTGGTACGCCGACGGCAGCAAAGCGAAATATGATCGCAGCACAACCGTGGCGCCGAACTGGGCCTATTCTAACAAAGACAACACCAAAGTCTTCGCCAACCTGACACAGCGTTTTGGTAACGGCTGGGAAGCGCATGTTAACGGCATGCACGCGGAAACCAATTTCGATACCAAAATGATGTATATGTACGGTTATCCGGACGAGGCCACGGGTAACGGCATGGTCGGCTACGGCGGCTGGAACCGTGGTGAGCGTAAACAGGATGCCGTTGACGCGTTCATGCGCGGTGGTTTCGACCTGTTTGGCCGTCAGCATGAATTGATGTTTGGCGGCAGCTACAGCCGTCAGCGCAACCATTACGACAACTCCCTGCCGGACACGGTAGGTACGCTGGTCGATGTGGGTTCATTTAAAAACGGCTGGAACGGTAACATCGCCGATCCGGCATAGACAGAGTGGGCGCTGTACAGTAAAGACGACATTCGTCAGTCTTCTACTTACACCTCTGCACGTTTCTCGCTGGCCGATCCGCTGCACCTGATCGTGGGCGCACGCTATACCGAATACAATATTCGCTATAACCCGGCAGGTTCCCCGTCCCAGCGTCTGGAAAGCACCAAAGATGACGTCACGCCGTATGCCGGTCTGGTGTATGACATCAATGAAGACTGGTCCGCGTACGCCAGCTATACCGAGATCTTCCAGCCACAGGACAAGCGTGATGCGTCCGGCCGCTACCTCGACCCGACCACCGGTAAGAGCTATGAAGCCGGTGTGAAAGCTGACTGGTTCAACACCCGTCTGACCACCTCTATTGCCGTGTTCCGTATTGAGCAGGATGGTGTGGCTAACAATACCTACACCTATATGCCAAGCGGGGAATCGATTTATGAATCCCTGGACGGTGTGGTCAGTAAAGGTATCGAGTTTGAGCTGAACGGTGCGCTGACCGACAACTGGCAGTTGACCTTCGGTGCAACCCGCTTTATCGCCGAAGACAAGCAAGGCACTGCGGTCAGTTCCGATCAGCCACGTACCACCATGAAACTGTTCACCCGCTATCAGCTGCCGGCACTGCCTGAACTGACGGTCGGCGGTGGCGTTAACTGGCAGAACAAAGTCTGGACTGACGTGTCGGATACCCAACGCGCAGAACAGGGCAGCTATGCGCTGGTTAACCTGTTAGGTCGCTATCAGGTCACCAAGGACTTCGCGGTTCAGGCCAACCTGAACAACGTGTTCGATCGTGAATACTACGACTACGTCGGCAGCTACACCGTTTACGGCGCGCCGCGTAACTTCTCCGTTAGCGCTAACTACAGCTTCTGATTGTAAAATCCGAACGCTAACCCGGGCCCGTCACACTGCTGACGGGCTTTTTTATGCCCACCATTTATCCCCTGCCTTGCTGACGTGACGCCACACGTCCTGTTTCAAATTGTCATTAAATGTAAATAAGCTGCTATATTTTCAACATCACAGCCCGCCAGCCCTGGCGCTCCCAATAAGACAGGAACTTCCTATGCGCACCTCCTTTATGCGCTTCTTTCTCGGCATCGTGCCGCTGATTGAGCTGTTATCCGGCTGTTCGTCCGGCGGCAGCAGTGATATGGCAAACATGTATGAACGCTGCGTCTCAGACCAGATCAAAGCGATGAACCTGATGGCGGATGGCTATCACGAGCAATCCAATCAGCTCTTCGATCAGGTGTCTTCCCAGTGCCAGAGCAAATATCCGGAACTGGAATACCACCCATTACTACAAAGCGACCAATTTCGAAGACATGGGTAATTACGCCCAGGCGCTGGAGGAGTATGAAGCCTATCTGGCTTACCCGGACCGCTTTGTCGTGCTTGATGAACCAGCCACCATCAGCCGTGCTTTAATGAAAGCGAAAACGGACCCTGCCAATGCCGCAGCGCATGTGAATGAAGCCGAAGGCTTGGTGAAAAAAAGGTCTTATACCAGCGCGAAATATCTGGTGATTAAGGTCAATGATGCGAAGTACGACCTGGGCATTAAGAATGAACAGATGCTGAGAAGCTACCTCGAAGCGCTCAACTACGCCAAACATTCCAGCGCCGATGCCTATACGCGCCCCATTGAGCTGGCCACGACGCTTGGGCAGAAAAAAATCGCCAGCGTGCTGACCAAACGCCAGCAGGACATGCGTACCGTCGATGCCAAAGCGAAAGCGATGAATATTCCGGGGCCTGGCACCGGACAGGCGGGGACAGAAGCCAGCGCGCGCAGAGACGCGTTCTATCAACAGGAGTTTGAAAAACTGGGGAACGACTATTTCGCCCGCTACTATTCCGGCTTGCTCGAATCGGATCTGAAAATCTTCAAAATGCAGTCCAATAACGCTCGCGAGTTTGCCGAACTGGAGCAGCGCAACGCCGAGTATAAGCAGCAGAAAGATGCCGAAGAGAGCGAGTCTCTGACCAATCTACTGAGTATTGCATCCATGGGACTCGCCGCGTCCTCAAATGTAGGCCAGGTGACGCCCGGTAGCATGGCGATGAAAGACCTGGTGGATAACTATCGTGCCCTGCGGGTTAACGAATGCATCCACTCCTCATCGGACAGTGAAGGCCATTTCCTGCTGGTAACCGCTGTCAGGATCTGGTGCAGGTGCGCTACTGCTTTACCGGCGATTTTCGCAAACATGTGGTCGATGTGCTTGAGGGCTGCGCGCGGAAATTCGATAACGTGTACGTAGAACCCGGCCGTTCGGCAAAAGTACAGATCCCAAATGTCAGCAATGTCCAGTTGCATCTTGTGGCCTGCAAAGCCGGAAGCTTAATGAATGTTCCGGTAGCGGACATTCAGTGGCAAGGAAGTGATTTTGGCGGATATTGCAAAAAACCGATATCCGACAACGGTACCCGGCGGGTGGGCGGCGTGTCGTAACCCTTTTCAGGCAATAAAAAAGGCAGCCATTCGGCTGCCTCAGTCTCCCCAGACTTTACGGCTTAGTTGCTGCGGATGTACTCATCCATTTCGGTTTTCAGGTTATCGGATTTCGTACCGAAAATTGCCTGCACACCAGAACCAGCAACCACCACACCTGCCGCGCCCAGTTTTTTCAGACCAGGCTGGTCAACTTTCGCCACATCGGCAACGCTAACGCGCAGACGAGTGATGCAAGCATCCAGGTTAGTGATGTTTTCTTTACCGCCGAACGCAGCAACCAGAGCCGGTGCCATTTCGCTTGTTGCAGCAGATTTGGAATCTTCAGACGCGTCTTCACGACCCGGCGTTTTCAGATCCAGCGCTTTAATCATTACGCGGAACACGGTGTAGTAAATCGCTGCATAGCACAGACCAACAACCGGGAACAGCCACAGTTTGCTGCCGTTACCGCTCAGTACGATAAAGTCAATCAGACCGTGAGAGAAGGACGTACCGTCACGCATACCCAGCAGGATACAGATTGGGAAGGCAAGACCAGCCAGTACAGCATGGATTGCGTACAGGATCGGCGCAACGAACATGAAGGAGAACTCGATCGGCTCGGTGATACCGGTCAGGAACGAGGTCAACGCTGCGGAGATCATGATACCGCCCACTTTTGCGCGGTTCTCTGGTTTAGCAGAGTGCCAAATCGCGATAGCAGCAGCCGGCAGACCGTACATTTTGAACAGGAAGCCGCCGGACAGTTTGCCCGCAGTCGGGTCGCCTGCCATGTAACGTGGGATGTCGCCGTGGAATACCTGACCTGCTGCGTTGGTGAATTCGCCGATCTGCATCTGGAAAGGAACGTTCCAGATATGGTGCAGACCAAACGGTACCAGGCAGCGCTCAATGAAGCCGTAGATACCGAACGCAACAACCGGGTTCTGATAGGCAGCCCATTGAGAGAATTCTTGAATAGCAGTACCAATCGGCGGCCAAATGAAGGACAGCACAACACCGAAGACAATAGCGGTCAGACCGGAGATAATCGGCACAAAACGCTTACCGGCGAAGAAGCCCAGGTACTCAGGCAGCTTGATACGGTAGAAACGGTTAAACATATAAGCAGCAATGGCACCGGCGATGATACCGCCGAGGACACCGGTGTCTGCCAGGTGTTTAGCCGCAATTTCTTCTGCAGGTAAATGCAGTACCAGCGGTGCAACCACAGCCATGGTTTTAACCATGATGCCGTAGGCAACCACAGCTGCAAGGCCAGATACGCCGTCGTTATTGGTGAAGCCAAGAGCAACACCGATAGCGAAGATCAGCGGCATGTTAGCAAAAACAGAACCGCCTGCTTCGGCCATTACATGAGAAACGACTTCTGGCAGCCAGCTGAAGTTTGCAGAACCGACACCCAGCAGGATACCTGCGATTGGGAGTACGGATACCGGCAGCATCAGCGATTTACCGACCTTCTGCAGGTTAGCAAATGCATTCTTAAACATAATTGAGAGTGCTCCTGAGTATTTGTGCTTTTTTTTACGCTTTTTTGCGCATTGGCACGGGGGGAGAACCGTGCTGTGGACAGGACATCTAAGTGCCCTTTATTTATTACACAGAGTAAAATAAATCCGGTTAAGTTTGTTTGACGGCTATCACGTTTCAGCTAGCGACAAAGGCAAAACTTTCATAGTTTTACAAAACCCATTACCGATTGTGTCAAAAAAGGCATTCACCGCCTCTTTTGTGGCGGTGAACTTTACTCTCATTGCCTATTAATTACGAGCACTAAAATAAGCTGAAAATTCAGAGGGATTGCAGGCGGGACGGTTCGATATGGAACAGCGTGGCGAAGTTTTCTGTGGTTTGTTGCGCCAGTTCATCGACCGAAACGCCTTTCAAAACCGCCATATATTCAGCGACATCCCTGACATACGCCGGCTGGTTTTCTTTACCTCGATGAGGAACCGGTGCCAGATAAGGCGAATCCGTTTCCACCAGTAAACGATCCAGCGGGACGTAACGCGCCGCATCGCGCAACTGCTCTGCGTTGCGGAAGGTGACGATCCCGGAAAATGAGATATAGAAGCCGAGATCCAGTAACTGCCCTGCCGTTTCCCTGTCTTCCGTAAAACAGTGTAGTACGCCGCCGCAGTCCATCACTTTTTCTTCGCGCAGGATAGACAGCGTATCGGCACGCGCATCGCGAGTGTGCACAATCACCGGTTTGTTCAGCTCGCGGCCAATGCGGATATGATCGCGAAACGATTCTTGCTGACGGGCTTTTGTTTCCGGCGTGTAGTAATAGTCCAGGCCGGTTTCGCCCATTGCCACTACTCCCTCTTCCGCCGCCAATCGGCGTAAATCTTCCACCGCGTAGGCTTCGTCCTGGTTAAGCGGGTGAACGCCGCAGGAGAAAGCCACATCACTACGCTCCCCCACCAAATCACGCATACTGCGGTAACCCGGCAGCGTCGTGGCCACGGCGAGGAAAAATTTCACGTCGCGCGCTGCGGCTTTACTGAGCGCGTCATTAACATCCGTATGTAGCGCCTGATAGTCCAGACCATCAAGATGGCAGTGTGAATCGACTAAAAACATAATGTCTCTTTCTTAAAGATGCGACAAAGGCAATGTTGCACCGGGTTGCAGGTAGCGCTCAATGCGTAATAAAAGATCGGTCAATAACATTTCGCGGTTAACGCCCGTGACCGTCATCAGCTGTTCACGGCATTCAACCGCAGCGTGGAGGCAGGCTTGCAGACGTTCACCATTAAACTGGCTGGCAAGCTGCCGCACCAGCATGGTCGCATCCATATTGGTCAGCAGTGTTGCGCCTTGCTGAATTTTCAGTGCATCCAGCAGAAGCGTTGCCAGCCAGTGCAGACGCTGCGCCACCTGTTCGTGGTTGAGTGTTGCCAGCAGTGAAAGCCAGTCGCCATGATTTAACACATCCCCAAGGGACTGACACAAAGCCTGACGCGGTGCGAGGTTATCCGCCTGCAGCAGTTGCTCTGCTGCACCTGGCGCACCACCACACAGACGTAACGCACTGACAATCGTCTCTTGCGACGCGTTATTTTCACGCGCGAGCCAGGCACAGGAGTAGTTTTCCGCTGGCGGCGCGAGGTGATGCATCCGACAGCGGCTGCGCAGCGTCGCCAACAAGCGTGCCGGTTCGCGACAGCCTAAAAAAAACCAGGTCTCTTTCGGTGGCTCTTCCAGCGTTTTGAGCAGGGCATTTGCTGCCGCGTCCGTCAGCAGCGACGCATCCTGAATCCAGACTACTTTAGCGCCACCCAGCCGCGCGTGTTCATACAGTTTTTCGCCGACCTCGCGTACCGCGTCGATGCCGAGCGTGGACTTGCCCTTCTCCGGTGCCAGCAGGTAATAATCCGGATGGGTACCCGCCTGCATCAGTTGGCATCCACGGCAATGGCCGCAGCTTTTGGCATTTTCCGGATGCTGACAAAGCAGGAAACGGCTCAGCGCATAAATCAGCGCATCGTCACCCATTCCCGACAGCGAGTGAACCAGTAACGCATGATGCCCGCGACCGGCCTGATAACTGGCGACCAGTTGTTCATAATCCGACCGCAGCCACGGGTACCATCTCATGCGCCCTGCTCCTGCCCCCAGGCGGTGACCGTCTGGCGAATATCCGCCACGACCTGTTCAAGAGATTGTGTGGCATCGATGGTGCGGATGCTGTCATCGGCAGCCGCCAGTTCAAGGTAGCGCGCGCGTGTGCGGTTGAAGAAATCCAGAGACTCCTGCTCAATGCGGTCCAGTTCACCGCGAGCGCGGGCGCGTTTGAGCCCCACTTCCGGCGTCACGTCCAGGTAAATCGTCAGGTCCGGGCGGAAATCACCCAGCACCGCATCGCGCAGCGTTGCCAGCATCGTCTGATCAACGCCACGCCCACCGCCCTGATAGGCCTGCGTGGAGAGATCGTGACGATCGCCAATCACCCAGCTTCCCTTGGCCAGCGCGGGTTTAATCACCGTCTCGACCAGGTGGACGCGGGCAGCATAAAACATCAATACTTCGGCCTTAACAGTGATCGTCTCATCGCCGACAGAGCGAATATCCAGCACCAGGCTACGCAGTTTTTCTGCCAGTTGGGTGCCGCCTGGTTCGCGGGTGAAAACCATCTCTTCCACGCCAAGCTGGCGCAGCGTGTCGACCACGACATCACGCGCGGTGGTTTTCCCTGCCCCTTCGAGCCCTTCAATGACGATGTATTTACTGCCCATTTTTTTCCTTAAGTACTTTTAAATAGTCCTGCACTGACCGGTTGTGGCTGGCGAGATTGGTATTAAATGTATGCCCGCCCTTACCATCAGCGACAAAATAGAGATACGGCGTTTTTGCCGGATGCGCCGCCGCTTTCAACGACGCTTCGCCAGGCGTTGCAATCGGTCCTGGCGGCAGACCGCTAATGATATAGGTATTGTACGGCGTCGGCGTCTCCAGATCGGCACGCGACAATTTACCATTATAACGCTCGCCCATCCCGTAGATCACGGTGGGATCCGTCTGTAACCGCATACCAATCCGCAGACGGTTAATAAATACCGATGCGACCTGATCGCGCTCGCTGGCCACGGCGGTCTCTTTCTCGATGATAGAGGCCATGGTCACCATCTGGTTTTTATCCTGGTAAGGCAAACCGTCCATCCGCCCTTCCCACGCCTGATCAATCGCGCGCACCATTTTTTGATGAGCACGCTTAAGCAACGCGATGTCCGTCGTGTTGGCGGTATACATCCAGGTGTCCGGCCAGAACCAACCTTCCACCCAGTCGGCATGCGCAAGATCCAGTGCCTGCGCGACCGTCGCGTAGTCATCATCTTTCAGAGTGTGCTTGATATACGGTGCGTCCCGCAGTTTCTGCAGATAATCACTCAGGCGCATACCTTCCACCAGGCGCAGCGGGAATTGCGCCTCTTTGCCGCTTTCCAGTAGCTGGAGCATTTCGCGCACCGTCATAGTGGGGGAAAACCGATAGGTCCCGGCTTTAAAGTGCGAAAGATCGGGTTCCACGCGCAGCAACCACTGGAACACGCGTGGGCGGTTAATTACCTTCTCACCGTAAAGCTGTTCACCTAACGCAACGCGTCCGGTCCCGGCTTCCAGCGTGAAGATCGTGTCCTCTTTAATGAGGAGTTTGCTGTCGGCCAACTGGCGAACTTTCCATATACCCGCACCTGCCGCAATCGCCAGGACCAGCAGAAGGAGGAGTACAACGCGCAACATTTTTTTCATGACGATACCGGATGCTCACAAAGAGGGGCTAAAAATTGGTACAACTCCCGGGAAGTCCAGCTAATGCCATCCCACACACGTACGGGGAGAACGGGCATTAATGCATTGCAGATAATGACTTCATCGGCAGCGTTGAGCGCATCTGGCGACGCATTGACTTCGACAACGCGATAGTCGGAAGATGCCAACTGGCGCAAACATAATTGCCGCATAATCCCGTCTACACCCGCCTGTTCAAGGTTTGGGGTAAACACATCGCGGCCTTTGCGCCAGAAAATATTCGCGGCACAGCATTCCGTAACCCACCCTTCACTGTCAAGAACCAGCGCCTCATCACCGTGAGATTGCTCAAGATAGCGGCGGATCAGGACCTGCTCCAGGCGATTGAGATGTTTGATGCCGGCAAGGTGCGGATTCCGGCCCAATCTTAATGGACTGAGCGACAGCGTAACGCCCTCTTCCCGCCAGCGTTCGTAATGAGTGGGGTAAGCTGAAACGCTAAGGATACGTGTCGGATTCTGACAGTCGGCACCGCTGTAACCGCGTCCACCTCCGCCCCGACTGATAATGACTTTCAGGACGCCGCTCGCCCGGCCTGACGCAAGGTGGCGCATTTCGTCTTCCAGCACAGCCCACTGCGCAAAAGGGATAAAGAGTTTACCGCACGCGTCCTGGAGACGACGGAGATGCTCAGTCAGCAGACTAACGTCACCATCCTGGATACGCGCCGTGGTGAAGCAGCCGTCGCCAAATTGAGTCGCCCTGTCGCTTGCGGCGAGATATTCCTGCTCGCGACCATTAATCAATAACATAGAGGCTCCTTATGCGTGGCTAACTAGTGTGGCAGGACACTTTACGCAGGACAAGCGGAGAAAACTGAAATAAATATCCTCCGGCATAGCCGGAGGTTTTTCTGATGCGCCTATAAGGCTCTCTTACCAGCCGCGCCCTAACAG
>NZ_CBFFRL010000173.1:0-10321 GCF_965644215.1 Phytobacter sp. V69 | reverse complement strand
GGAACTGTTTTTTGCGGGAGGAATAGCTGGCAAGAGCGGGCATCGTGAAAAGTCTATGTCAAAGAAAGGGTTATGTTTTCATAATTGACGATTAAATCGCACCTTCCTTAATTCCGCACAATCAATAACAGACCACCGATATATTTATCCGCGTGTTATCAAAGAAGCATGTAATATTAATTTCAGACATAAAAAAAACCTGCCCGAAGGCAGGCTTTTTATTTATCGGCAACGCAATCATTGCAGCAGTGAAATATCCGCAACCTGCAGGAACAATTCGCGCAGCTTCGACAGCAGCGTCAGGCGGTTCAGACGAACATCTTTCTCGTCGGCGTTGACCATCACGTTTTCGAAGAACTCATCCACCGGCTCACGCAGCGCGGCCAGTTCGATCAGCGCATCCTGGTAACGGCCTTCGGCGAAGTACGGCTGCAGCTTGTCGCGCAGTACGACTAAGTTGCCGGCCAGTTTGATCTCTGCCGCTTCTTTCAGCACGGAAGCATGAACGATATCGTTCAGCGTCTCGTCAGATTTCGCCAGAATGTTGGATACGCGCTTGTTGGCCGCAGCCAGCGCAGACGCCTCTTCCAGCGTACGGAAGTGGGATACCGCCTTCATACGCGCATCGAAGTCTGCCGGACGAGTCGGACGACGCGCCAGCACCGCCTGAATGGTGTCGACGCTGTAGCCTTCGTCCTGATACCAGGCGCGGAAACGGCCCAGCATAAAGTCGATAACGTCATCCACAACTTTCACGTTAGTCAGCTTGTCACCGTACAGACGCACCGCTTCTTCGGTCAGCGTTTGCAGATCCAGATTGAGGTTCTTCTCAACGATGATGCGCAGCACGCCGAGCGCGGCACGACGCAGCGCAAACGGGTCTTTGTCGCCTTTCGGATGCTGACCAATACCGAAGATGCCCGCAAGGGTATCCATCTTGTCGGCAATCGCCACGGCACAGGCAACCGGGTTAGACGGCAGGTCATCACCCGCGAAACGCGGCTGATACTGCTCGTTCAGCGCGACGGCGACATCTTCCGCTTCGCCATCGTGACGCGCGTAGTGCATGCCCATCACGCCCTGGGTGTCGGTGAACTCGAAGACCATGTTGGTCATCAGGTCGCACTTGGACAACAGGCCCGCGCGGGTCGCGTGATTTACATCAGCGCCAATCTGGTCGGCAATCCAGCCCGCCAACGCCTGAATACGATCGGTCTTGTCGCGAAGCGTACCCAGTTGCTGTTGGAACAGCACGGTTTGCAGACGCGGCAGGTGATCTTCCAGACGTTTTTTACGGTCGGTGTTGAAGAAGAACTCCGCATCCGCCAGGCGCGGACGCACGACCTTCTCGTTACCGGAGATAATCTGGGTCGGATCTTTCGATTCGATGTTGGCAACGAAGATAAAGTTCGGCAGCAGTTTGCCGTCGGCGGCGTAAACCGGGAAGTACTTCTGGTCGCCCTTCATGGTGTAAACCAGCGCTTCCGACGGCACCGCGAGGAATTTCTCTTCGAATTTAGCGGTCAGCACAACCGGCCATTCCACCAGCGAAGTAACCTCTTCCAGCAGGCTTTCGCTCAGGTCAGCGTTGCCGCCAATCTTGCGCGCCGCTTCTTCGGCATCGGCTTTGATTTTGGCTTTACGCGCTTCGTAGTCAGCCACAACTTTGCCACGTTCCAGCAGGATTTGCGGGTACTGATCGGCATTTTCGATGGTGACTTCCGGCTCGCCCATAAAGCGATGGCCGCGAATCACGCGATCGGACTGGATACCCAGAATGGTAGCCGGAATGACGGCATCGCCCAGCAGCAGGGTCACGGTGTGAACCGGACGCACGAACTGCACGTCAGACGCGCCCCAGCGCATCAGTTTCGGGATCGGCAGCTTAGCCAGCGACGTTGCCACCATGTTCGGCAGCAGCGCTTCGGCACTTTCGCCTTTTACGTGCGCACGATACAGCAGCCATTCACCTTTATCGGTCGCCAGACGCTCGGCCTGGTCAACGGTGATACCGCAACCGCGCGCCCAGCCTTCTGCTGCTTTGCTCGGTTTGCCTTCGGCGTCGAACGCCTGGGCAATCGCCGGGCCGCGTTTTTCAACTTCGCGGTCAGGCTGAGACGCTGCCAGATTTGCCACTTTCAGCGCCAGACGACGCGGCGCAGCAAACCATTCGATTTTTCCGTGTGCCAGGCCAGCGTTATCCAGCTCAGTGGTCACGTTCGCAGCAAAAGATTCAGCCAGGCTGCGCAGGGCTTTTGGTGGCAGCTCTTCGGTGCCGATTTCCACCAGGAAAGTTTTCTCAGACATGGCCGCCTCTTATTTATTCTTGTTGCACATCGGGAAGCCAAGGGCCTCACGGGAAGCGTAATACGCTTCTGCCACTGCTTTGGTCAGGGTGCGGATGCGCAGAATGTAGCGCTGACGCTCGGTGACGGAGATGGCTTTACGCGCATCCAGCAGGTTGAAGCTGTGGGCGGCCTTCAGAATGCGTTCGTAAGCAGGCAGCGGCAGCGGGTTTTCCAGCGCCAGTAGCTGCTGAGCTTCTTTCTCGTACTGCTCGAAGCAGGAGAACAGGAAGTCGACGTCTGCGTATTCGAAGTTGTAAGTGGACTGTTCCACTTCGTTCTGATGGAACACGTCGCCGTAAGTGGTTTTACCCAGCGGGCCGTCGCTCCAGACCAGATCGTAAACGCTGTCTACGCCCTGAATGTACATGGCCAGACGTTCTAAGCCGTAGGTGATCTCACCGGTAACCGGCTTACATTCCAGACCACCGACCTGCTGGAAGTAGGTGAACTGCGTCACTTCCATACCGTTGAGCCACACTTCCCAGCCCAGCCCCCAGGCACCCAGTGTCGGGTTTTCCCAGTTGTCTTCCACGAAACGAATGTCGTGAATGGTCGGGTCCATACCCAGCTCTTTCAGAGACCCGAGGTACAGCTCCTGGATGTTGTCCGGAGACGGTTTAATCACTACCTGGAACTGATAGTAGTGCTGTAAACGGTTCGGGTTTTCGCCATAGCGGCCATCGGTTGGACGACGGGAAGGCTGCACGTAGGCAGTTGCCATCGGTTCTGGCCCCAATGCACGCAGGCAGGTCATTGGGTGAGATGTGCCGGCGCCAACTTCCATGTCCAGAGGTTGAACAATGGTGCAGCCCTGACGAGCCCAGTAATCCTGTAAGGTCAGGATCAGGCCCTGGAAGGTCCTGGTATCAAACTTTTGCATATGATTTCGTGCTGGATACGTGTGGATTTAAAGGAAGGGGCCAGTATACCCGCTGACCGGAAGATATACAGTACGAAACGGACCTGTTTATGGAAAATTGAGCAACTAGCGCATCGAGAGATGCAAAAACTGGCCTTCCGGGTCAAAAGAGCAGACAAAACCTTCCTTCCGGGGGGTAAAGCCCCGCATTTCATAGCTACTCTGGAACTGTTCGAAGCTGGTCACCGCAATATCCTGCGAGTCGGTATTGTAGCGGTACGCCGCAGATTGCTTGCAAAGTTGCTCCATTTCCAGCGAGTGTGCCGGGCTGACTTTGGCTTTTTGCGCCCGTTGCACCGGCATTTCTTGCGGCGCGCTGCATCCGGCCACCAGCAGGAACAACAAGGCTGACGCCATACCTTTAATCATCATTTTTTTACCGCCAGGCTACGCTACTGTTATTTTTAGAAGGAGGGGGCTAAGCAATTAATTTTGCAAACCTTGCCGGAGCATCACAAGCACAGGCGGGAAAACTCGGAATTATCCAGTGAGAAAGTGGAATAAATAGCAAGTCAGAAGGTATTTAACGGGAAAATTGAGGAACTGATGCCGTCGAAAATTTACTGGATTGATAATCTGCGAGGGATCGCCTGTTTGATGGTGGTGATGATTCATACCACCACCTGGTACATCACCAATGCAGCCAGCGTCAGTACCTTCGACTGGGGCGTCGCCAATCTTCTCAACTCTGCCTCGCGCGTTAGCGTGCCGCTCTTTTTTATGATCTCGGGCTATCTCTTTTTTGGCGAACGCAGCGCCCAGCCGCGCCATTTTTTGCGTATCGGTTTATGCCTGCTGTTTTACAGCGCACTCGCCTTTCTCTACATCGTCTTTTTTACCTCGATTAACAGTGAGTTATCCTTAAAACATCTGCTGCAAAAACCGGTGTTTTATCACCTGTGGTTTTTCTTCGCGATTATCGTCATCTATCTCGTCTCCCCCCTTATTCAGGTCAAAGAGATCAGCGGAAAAATGCTGCTGGCGCTAATGGTCGTCATTGGCATCCTTGCGAACCCCAATACGGTGACGCAGAAAATCAGCGGCTTTGAATGGCTGCCCATCAATCTGTATATCAATGGCGATACGTTTTATTACGTGTTGTACGGCATGCTGGGCCGCGCACTGGGGATGATGGATACCCAGAAAAAAACCCTCACCGCGTTGAGCGTCCTGATCTTTGCTGTCGCCGCGTTTGTCATCTCTCGCGGTACCCTGTATGAGCTAAAATGGCGCGGTAATTTCGCCGACACCTGGTACGTATATTGCGGCCCCATGGTGTTTATCTGCGCCATCGCGCTGTTCACCCTGGTCAAAAACACCCTCAGCACACGGGCGCTGCCGGGATTAGCCATCATTTCCCGCCATTCGCTGGGGATCTATGGTTTTCATGCGTTGATCATCCATGCG
This sequence comes from Phytobacter sp. V69, assembly GCF_965644215.1. Classification (NCBI taxonomy): domain Bacteria; kingdom Pseudomonadati; phylum Pseudomonadota; class Gammaproteobacteria; order Enterobacterales; family Enterobacteriaceae; genus Phytobacter; species Phytobacter sp. V69. Next base: position 5,647 of record NZ_CBFFRL010000173.1, on the reverse strand, counting down.
CTGCGTACCCATGGCATCGAAATTCAGGCCTGGCCGGTACTCGATATCCTGTGGATTTTTGCCGCGACGCTGGTCACCAGCCTGGGCCTGTCGATGCTGCTACAGCGTATTGATACGCGGCGCTACGTGAGCTAAAGCAAGCAGCCCGGCCAGATGAGCCGGGCCGTTTTGGTTACTCCTGGCCTTCGACGGGCAGGACTTCCGGCTCGGTTTTATCCCAGCCATCGCGGACACTTTTTTGCACCGCAACAATGCCAAACAGACTGAGAAAGAAGGCCAGACCGTAAAACCCTTTCTCACTGAGCAGCAGCGTCGCATTCCACAGCCCAACCAACAGCAACCCGATCGAAATGATGAATGTCATCAGGCACATAAAGTAATAGATCTGCGTGGTGGGAATACCTTCATAGCGGTCTCTGACCGTTTTCTGATAGGACGCGGCGGCAAAAAGCCCCAGAAGCAGCACCGAGAAGTAATAACCCCGCTCGTTCAACTGCATTTCGGCATTCCACAAGCCCACCAGATAAGACGCCACGCCCCCCATCAGGGCCACCCACGACACGATATTGAACGCGGGAGAAACATGTACTGCGTTTTTTTCCATAAAAAAACCCTCCATTTTGGTCACCCCATAGTAAAGGGACGCGGGCAAAGCGGGAGAGTCAGGGAGATTTTTCGGAAAACGCCAGGAGACGATTATTCGCTGGCGCGATGGCGTGCACGGTGGAGCTGGCGGGGCGACGAAAATCCGGCCGCCATCGCCGCCTGCTCCATCCCGTGCCCCTGCAACAACCACTGTTCCGCCACCGCCAGACGCAGCTGTTCCAGATAATCGCGCACGCTAACCCCCAGATGTTGCTGGAACAGGCGCGTTAAATGGCGCGGACTGACGTGTGCCTGCTCAGCAATATCCACCAGTTGCCAGGCTTTTTGCGGCTCGGCGGTGAGCGCGTCCTGTGCCCGATGAACCGCAGGATGCAGGTGATTGCGATAGCGCAGCCACGGCGAAAGCTGTGGGTCATCGCCAGAGCGGCGAAACCAGACCACCATCTCACGGGCGACGGCCAGCGCCGTTTCCGGCCCACACAAGCGGTGAATAATATGCAGCGTCAGGTCGATGCCGGAAGTGATACCGGCGCTGGTCCAGATCCCCCGGTCCTCGATGAAAATCCGGTTCTCTTTGACCAGCGCGGCCGGTGCTGCCGCCCTAAGCCGGGCAATCACATCGTGATGGGTGGTGCACTGAATCCCCGCCATCAGCCCCGCTTTCGCCGCCAGCAGTGAGCCAGAACAGACGCACATCAGCAGCACCTTCTGGCTGTGGATCAGCGGCTGCATGCGCATCAGCCAGTGGCAGGCGATATCGGCCTGGGGCGTGGAAAAATAGTGCGCGGACTGATGCACGCCGGGCAATACCAGCAGACTGCCTTCCGGCAAGGTCTCCGGCAGCGGTGCGATATCGCCCATGGTCAGGCCGATGGAGGTCGACACCTCAGCGTCTGGTCCAATGTAATGCAGGCGAAAGGCGTCACCCGCGAGAGTGAAGGTTTCCGCCGGGCCGGTCATATCCAGCGCCAGCACACCCGGCAACATCACGAACCAGACATCTGTGGTCATAGGGATCCCAGCGTTTCACGGACAGTTTTTACAGTGGCAAAACGGCCTTCCAGCACCGTTTCCGTACGATGACGCAGTGCGTCGCAGTCCAGCGTAATGCCTTTATGCGTCATCGGGAAGGTTAACGTCGCTTCACTGACAAATGTCACGGTGTATCCGAGGTCTGACGCCACGCGGGCGGTAGTTTCACAGCACTGCTCGGTGCGCAGCCCGCAGATAATCACATGGTTAATATCCCGTTCACGCAGCCAGTGATCCAGCCCGGTATCGGTAAAGGCGTTATGCACATGCTTGTGAAAGACCACCGCAGGCTGGTGTTGCAGGAACGTCATCGGCGCGACATAGCCGTTTTCCAGCGCGAACGGGCCACTGTCAGAGACGTGGAAAATATCCACCACCGGGACATCGCGCGCCGAACAGCCGGCAATCAGGGTCAGCATGGCTTCGCGAAAGGCGGGGAAATTATCCTCCTGCCAGCTATCGCGATGCAGGAAAGAGAGCTGGGTATCAATATTGATCAGAGCAGTACGTGACATTTCAGGACTCCTTACACAGTGGGTGTAAGGCTATTCTGGCAAGGAGTGAGGGTGGTGCTAAGACCAAAAAAGGACATCATCAGGTTGATTACAGACAAACAATAGCGGCCCCTCTGCCGCCGGAATCGCATATTCCCCCTCACCCTGGCCCTCTCCCCAAAGAGGAGAGGGGATCCCAGAGGCGAGGGAAAACGTTGAGATTACGACATCAGCGGCAAAAGCTGCTGATAGATACGCCGGAAGGTTTCACGACGCGGTTGATACCCCGCATGACGCCCGGCATCCGGCAGGTGCTGCTGCTCAATCGGCAACTGCGGCAACAGGCTGGCTATCGGGGCATCCGGGTTGGCGGCAATTTGCGCCAGACGGGCCGCACCCAGCGCCGGGCCGACATCACCGCCGGTGCGGTAATCAAGCTGCTGCCCGCTGATATCCGCCAGCATTTGCCGCCAGTAGCTGCTGCGCGCCCCACCGCCGATAAGCGTGATGCTTTGCGGCGTCACACCACAGGAGTGCACCACATCCATTCCGTCGGCCAGCGCATAGCCCACCCCTTCCAGCACCGATTTCGCCAGTTCATTCGGCCCATGCTGATGGGTCAGGCCAAAGAAAACGCCTTTGGCTTCCGGGTTGTTGTGCGGCGTGCGCTCCCCTGAAAGATAGGGTAAAAACCAGAGATCGCCCGCGCTGTCGTCCGACTGTTCCGCGGCGGCAATCAGCGCCTGCACGGAGTCCAGCCTGGTCAATTTCGCGGCCCAGTCCAGACAGGAGGCGGCGCTCAGCATCACCGACATCAGATGCCAGCGTCCCGGCAGTGCGTGGCAGAAGCTGTGTACGGCGCTTTCAGGCTTACTGAGGAAACCTTCGCTGACGGCAAAATAGACGCCGGAAGTGCCCAGAGAGAGCATCGCCTGTCCGGCATCCGCCATCCCGACGCCAACGGCACCCGCTGCGTTATCGCCACCGCCCGCCACAACGGCAACCTCCGCCACGCCCCAGCGCTTCGCCACCTCAGGCAGCAGCGTGCCCGTGACCTCACTGCCTTCGAACAAGGCCGGCATATGGTCGCGGGTCAATTCACAGGCGGCGAGCATCTCGTCGCTCCAGTCACGCTTGGCCACATCCAGCCACATGGTGCCTGCGGCGTCCGACATATCGCTGGCGTACTGCCCGGTCATTTGCCAGCGCAGATAGTCTTTGGGCAGCAACACCTTCGCGACGCGGGCAAACACCTCGGGTTCGTGGCGTTTTACCCACAGTAATTTCGGCGCGGTAAAGCCTGGCATCATCAGGTTGCCGGTTATCGCCCGGGCGTTTTCGACCTGTGCTTCCAGCAACGCGCACTCTTCGGCACAGCGTCCGTCATTCCACAGAATAGCCGGGCGCAGCACCTGATTTTCATTGTCGAGCAGCGTGGCACCATGCATCTGCCCGGCCAGGCCGATGGCCTTCACCTGCTGTAATGAATGCTGTTCGCCGAGGGCGCGAATCGCCCTGTCCGTGGCCTGCCACCAGTGCAAAGGGTCCTGCTCCGACCACAAAGGGCGCGGGCGCGACACCGTGAGCTTTTCCGTTTGCGAGGCCAGCACGGTGCCCTGCTCACTGAGCAAAATGGCCTTTACCCCTGATGTGCCAAGATCAATCCCGATATACATAACGATGGCTCCTTAAAAAACCGTGCCCGGTGACGCAATGCGAACCGGGCCAGGCCAGAGTGCAGACCCGCGTGCGGGCCAGCGCCGATTACTTGTCGAACAGATAATGGTTAACCAGATTTTCCAGCAGTTCCTGATGCCCGCTCTGGTGGCGAGGTGACAGGTTTTGTTGTTCAGCGTACTTCGCCAGTTCGGCAAGCGTTAGCTGACCCTGCAGAATTTGCTGGCCAAGTTCACCATTCCAGCCGGCATAGCGTTTGGCAACGCGTTTATCCAGCTCGCCGTCTTCGCTCATCCGCGCGGCCACTTTCAGCGCCAGCGCCATGGTGTCCATCGCGCCAATATGACCGTAGAACAGATCGTATTTGTCAGTACTCTGGCGACGCACTTTGGCGTCAAAGTTCAGGCCGCCGGTGGTAAAGCCGCCCGCTTTGATGATTTCATACATCACCAGCGCGTTCTCTTCCACGCTGTTCGGGAACTGGTCGGTATCCCAGCCCAGCTGCGGGTCGCCGCGGTTGGCATCGACGGAGCCGAAAATACCCAGCGCGATGGCAGAGGCAATTTCGTGATGGAAAGAGTGACCAGCCAGCGTGGCGTGGTTCGCCTCGATGTTCACTTTGATCTCTTTTTCCAGACCGAACTGTTTGAGGAAGCCGTACACGGTCGCCACATCGTAATCATATTGATGCTTGGTCGGTTCCTGCGGTTTTGGCTCAATCAGCAGCGTGCCGCGGAAGCCGATTTTATGTTTGTGCTCGACAACCATCTGCATGAAGCGGCCAATCTGCTCGCGCTCCTGGCGCAAATCAGTATTGAGCAGGGTTTCATACCCTTCACGCCCCCCCCACAGCACGTAGTTTTCGCCGCCCAACTGGTGGGTGGCGTTCATCGCGGTCACCACCTGAGTAGCGGCCCAGCTGAACACGTCCGGATCCGGGTTAGTGGCCGCACCTGCGCCGTAGCGCGGGTTGGTAAAGCAGTTGGCGGTGCCCCACAGCAGTTTCACGCCACTCTGCTGCTGTTTTTGCGCCAGCACGTCCACCATGTGGGCAAAGTTATTCAGATACTCTTTCAGCGATGCCACTTCAGGCGAGACATCCACGTCATGGAAGCAATAATACGGCACATTCAGTTTGTGGAAGAACTCAAAGGCCACATCCGCTTTACGTTCCGCCAGCGCCAGCGCGTCACCCGGCTGCTGCCACGGTCTGTCGAATGAGCCCACGCCAAACATATCTGCACCGTTCCAGCAGAATGTATGCCAGTAGCAGGCGGCGAAGCGCAGGTGATCTTCCATTCGCTTACCCAGCACCAACTCGTCCGGGTTGTAGTGACGAAATGCTAAAGGATTGGTTGTTTTCGGGCCTTCGTAACGAACACGTTCGAGCTGGTCGAAATAAGCATGCATAATGAGCTCCATAATCAGGTGTCGGCAAAGATTCATTTTCCAGGTAATACTGGATTCTCTCTTCGCCTTGCTCAATTACGTTATTTCACACTGCCATTAAGAGAATGCACAACTGTGCGCCACCTCGCAAAATAAGCCGAACACAGGCTATTACCTTAATTTTCCTCACATGCAGAACCGTTTCCGCTTATTTTAAAATCAGATCGCGGTCAAAATTCCACAAATAAACCAAAAAACATAACGCCGGGATAAAAACCAGGAATTGCCAGCCATCGCTTACGCGTTAAAAATTTGCAACGTTCATCGCAGTGCATGTTTCTTTTATCTCGCTACGTCACCCTACAAAAAGGTATCGCGAATTCAGATAATAAGTGCAACGCTCGGACATGATTGTGGAGAGTGTAGGAGGAAGGGTTAACTACCGATAA
>NZ_CBFFRL010000172.1:0-10325 GCF_965644215.1 Phytobacter sp. V69 | reverse complement strand
AGTGTCCATGTTCGTGAAAGTGTCCATGGTAGAAAACACGGGCAAAAATAAAAGACGGTCTGGATGAGACGCTTACATCGATTCCCTATCCGGGCAGCCCGTTTACGGGCCGTAAGTAACGAAGTCTGATGCAAATGTCAGATCGTATGCGCCTGTTAGGGCGCGGCTGGTAAGAGAGCCTTATAGGCGCATCAGAAAAACCTCCGGCTATGCCGGAGGATATTTATTCCGCCAGCAGCTTCAGCGCGGTATCTTCATCGGTCACCAGTCCGTTGACCCAGCCCCCGACCAGCGCTGCACGAATCGCCACCAGTTTACGTTCCCCTCCGGCAAACCCGACCACTTTACGTTCCGTATGGCTGGTGAGCGGCACGCTGGTGAGCATCGCGTCCAGCTCGGAATCCAGGCGCACACCCTGATGATTAAAGAAATGGCCGAGCATCTCGCCCGCGACGTGCTGCGTCTCCAGGTCTTTGACCTGGGCGTCAGTAATAAAGCCTTCAGTGTTCAGCGGGCAGCCGAGTTCCACCTCGCCGATGCCGAGGAAGGTGACATCCGCACTGAGCGCCCTTGCGGCAACGCGCTGATAAATCTGATGCTGGCACCAGCTGTTTTTATCTTCCGGGCTGTCGGCATAGAGCGGTGCCGGAATGAAAAAATACTTACCTTGCATTTTCTCCGCCATTTTTAGCGGCACATCATAGCGTGTACCTGAATCATCGCGCGCGATTGCACCAATCATCGAGACGCACTGATGCTGCGGACGTTCGAGCGATGGCAGGGCGTCAATCACGGCGCGCAGCGTTTTACCGGAGCCGACGCCAAAGACCTGCGGTTTCTCTTCGCAGATAAACTGCGCCATCACCTGCGCCCCTTCCACTGCCAGCATTTGCTGGATGGCGTCGTCCTCGAGATCGGCTGATGGCACAACGCGGCACAGATTGAGGGCATATTTCTCTTGCAGGTCATGCGCCAGTTTCAGGCAACGGGTCACCGGATGGCTGATATTGACTGTGACCATCCCAGTTTCACGCGCGGCGGAAATCAGCCGCTGCGCCACTTGCCGCGACAGGCCCAGCGCTGAGGCAATGTCCTGCTGCGTTAATCCCGCCACGTAATACATCCATGCGGCGCGGGCGGCTAGCTCCTGTTTTTTCTCTTCTTTGTTCATCACACGTTCCCCAAATTTCCTGCCGCCATTGTACGCGCAATGGGCAGATTCACAAAAATGGGCAAATGTCCTTTTTAAGGGCAAATGCTATTTTCGTGAGTTTCCTCGCAGAAAGCCCCTGCAACTCACTACTAACATACGCACAACAAACGGGCATAAGCCCGTTGAACTGTCAAATGCTCAAATTGAGGTGATGATTATGTCCGAGAAGAAAGCGGTGTGGATGCATATTGGTGCCGGGTCGTTTCATCGTGCTCATCAGGCGTGGTATCTGCACAAACTGATGAAGCAGGGCGATGACCGCTGGAGCATCGCGCTGGGTAATATTCGCGATGACGCCAGCGTGCTGTTGGACCATCTCGCCGCGCAAAAAGGTGAATATGTGCTGGAAACCGTATCGCCGGAGGGCGAACGTCAGTACGAAACCATCACCTCAATTCGTAAAGTACTGCCATGGGATAGCGAAATCAGCGCGCTGGTAGAGCAGGGGGCCGATGCTCAGACCCGCGTGATTGCGTTCACCGTCACCGAAGGTGGCTACTACCTGACGCCGGAACACGAGCTGGATCAGCAGCAGGCCGATATTCAGGCCGACCTGCAGGGCGGGATTCGCACACTCTACGGCGCGCTGACCCGCATTCTCAAACAGCGTATTGCGCAGCATGGTCAACCCGTCACTTTGCTGAACTGCGATAACCTGCGTCATAACGGCGAGCGTTTCCGCCACGGTTTCCTCTCCTTCCTGCAGGCGAAAGGGGAAAGTGAACTGCGCCAGTGGGTAGAAAAAAACACCACATCACCCAACACCATGGTTGACCGTATTACCCCGCGCCCGACGCCGAATGTAGCAGAGCGCGTGCTGGCGGCGACCGGCATTAAAGATGCGGTACCGGTGATGGGGGAATCCTTTATTCAGTGGGTGATCGAAGACGATTTTATCAATGGCCGCCCGGCGCTCGAAAATGTGGGCGTGGAGCTGGTGGACTCCGTACTGCCGTGGGAAGAGGCGAAAATTCGCATTCTTAACGCCACCCATAGCTGCATCGCGTGGGCAGGAACGCTGATTGGCCTGAGCTTTATTGATGACAGTACCCGCCAGAGCGCTATTCGCCAGATGGCCTGGGAATATGTCTCCCGCGATGTCATTCCGTCGCTGACGCCAAGCCCGCTCGATCTGGCGAAATACCGCGATGTGGTGCTGGCGCGCTTTAGTAACCCGTATATCAAAGATACCAACCAGCGCGTGGCCGCTGACGGCCTGTCCAAAATTCCGGGGATGGTCACGCCAACCCTGATCGAATGTTACAAACGCGGTGAGGTCCCGTCTGCGACCGCCGTGCTGCCCGCGCTGTTCTTCCTGTTCATCAAACGCTGGGCCGATGGTTCCCTGCCATACACCTATCAGGATGGCGTGATGCAGCCTGACGCCGTACGCGCCGTCTTTAACGCAGCCGATCCGCTGGCGGTGTGGGCAGCGGATGAGGCGCTGTTTGCCGAGCTTGCGAAATCCGCCGAGTTCTTAGCCCTACTGCGTCGTACCGTTGCCGAGCTGGAGCAGTGGGTCAAACAACCTGAGTCGCAGCTGGCGGCAGTGTAAGGGGGCGCTATGTACCTGGGCATTGATATTGGCACCTCAGAGTTAAAAGCGCTGCTGATCGACGGCGACGGCGCGATTGTTGCCTCGGCGCATGCCGCGCTGACGGTACAACGTCCGCATCCGCACTGGGCGGAGCAGGACCCGCAGGCCTGGTGGCAGGCCTGTGGACGCGTGGTCACCGAACTGCGCCAGCAGCATCCGCAGCAGTGGGCGGCTATCCGCGCCATTGGTCTTTCTGGCCAGATGCACGGCGCGGTATTGCTGGATAACGAGGGCAACGTGCTGCGCCCGTGCATTTTGTGGAATGACACCCGCAGCGCGACGGAATGCACCTGGCTCAGTGAGCACCATCCGGAAATGATGGCCATCAGCGGCAATATGATCATGCCGGGCTTCACCGCACCGAAGCTCGTGTGGGTGGCACGTCATGAACCGGCGATTTTTAGCCGCGTGGCGAAAGTACTGCTGCCAAAAGATTACCTGCGCTGGCGCTTAACCGGTGAATTCGTCAGCGACCCGTCCGATGCGGCAGGCACCCTGTGGCTGGATGTGGCAAAACGCGACTGGTCTGACGAACTGCTTGCCATGACCGACCTCAACCGCAGCCAGATGCCGTCACTGGTGGAAGGCAGCGAATCCAGCGGGACGCTGCGTGCCGCGCTGGCAACCGAGTGGGGCTTAAGCTCCTCGGTGGTGGTGGCAGGCGGCGGTGGTGATAACGCCACGTCCGCCGTGGGCGTTGGCGCAGTGGCACCAGGCGACGCGTTTATCTCTCTGGGTACCTCCGGGGTGATTTTCGTGGTTAACGATGCGCTGCAAGCGGACCCGGATTCCGGCGTACACGCTTTCTGCCATGCGCTCCCTGGACGCTGGCACCAGATGAGCGTGATGCTAAGCGCCGCCAGCTGCCTGCGCTGGATCTGTAATCTGCTTTCGGTTACTGAAAGCCAGTTGATGGACGAAATTGCCCAGCTCACGGAAGAAGAGCTGAAACGTGCGCCGGTGTTCCTGCCTTACCTTTCCGGTGAACGTACCCCACATAACGATCCGCTGGCGGCGGGGAGCTTCTTCAATCTTCGCCATGAAACCAGCCGCGCGTTGTTGGGGTATGCGGTGATTGAAGGGGGGACCTTTGGGCTGGCCGACGGGTTGAACGTGCTGGGTAACACCTCGATTTCCCAGTGCAGCCTGACGGGCGGTGGGGCTCGAAGCCCGCTGTGGGCGCAACTGATTGCCGATGTGCTGAACATTCCCATGGTCACGCATCCTGCCAGTTCCTCCGGTGCGTTGGGGGCCGCGCGTCTGGCCTGGCTGGCAGACGGTGGCGCCGAGGCGAAGGTGTGCCTCAAACCTCCGGTGGTCACCCGTTTTACTCCGCAGCCTGAACGCGGCCAGTGGCTGGCGAAGCGGTTAGCGCTGTTCCGTCTGCTCTATCAGCAACAACAGGTAGCTCGCACGCTACTGCCTTAAACCTTCTGCCCCGGCCTCTGTACCCTCGCCGGGGCACATCTCCCGGCTTATAAAGGAAGATTGTTATGCAATCTAATGAATACTGGTTTGGCTTACCGAAAAAACTGCTCTGGGGATTTGTGGCTATCGCGATTTTTATGGCTGGCGATGGCTTTGAAATGGCTTTCTTGTCGAAACATATTACCGATATGGGCTTCTCGCCCGCACAGTCGGCGGTGGTCTTTACGATTTACGGTTTGGCGGCGGCGCTGGCGGCCTGGGCATCCGGTGTGGTGGCGGAGCTTATTACCCCGCAGCGCGCAATGACCATTGGCTGCGTCCTGTGGGTCATTATGCATGCGCTGTTTATGTCAATGGGGCTGGGAATGCGTAACTACCCGCTGATGCTGCTGTTCTATGGCATTCGCGGTCTGGCCTATCCAATGTTTATCTTTTCTTTCATGCTGATGCTGGTCCAGGTGCTGCCGCGCCCGAACCTGGCAGCAGCGACGGGCTGGTTCTGGGCCATGTACTCCATTGGTATTGGCGTGGTGGGCAGCTATCTGCCAAGCCTGACCATCCCGATGTTCGGCGAAACAGGGACGCTGTGGTTTGCCATCGTCTGGGTTGGCTGTGGTGGCATTGTGGCTTTCTTTAGTCTGCGCAATGTACCGGTAGACCGCTCGCGGGTGAATTTGCCGCTGCGTGACAAAATGACAGAGCTTTCCCGCGCGGGCACCATTCTGTTTACTAACCGCGATATCTTCTATGCCTGCCTGATCCGCATCATCAATACGCTGTCACTGTTTGGTTTTGCGATTGTGATGCCGCTGTTGTTTGTCGACCGTCTGGGCTTTAGCATCTCTGAATGGCTGCAAATCTGGGCGGTGTTCTTCTTCGTGACCATCTTCACCAATATTTTCTGGGGGATCACCGGGGAATACATTGGCTGGATCCGCCAGGTGCGCTGGTTTGGCTGCCTGGGGATGGCGATTTCCAGCCTGACGTTTTACTACCTGCCGGTGTATGCCGGGCATAACTTCGTGGTGGCGCTGATTCCGGCGATCATGCTGGGGATTTTTGTGGCGGCATTTGTGCCGATGACGGCGGTCTTCCCGACGCTGGAACCGCATCACAAAGGCGCGGCGGTCTCCATTTACAACCTCTCCGCCGGGATGAGTAACTTTGTCGCCCCGGCGATTGCCTCCGCGCTGCTGCCGTTCTTCGATATCGTGGGCGTGGTGTGGGCTTATACCGGGCTGTATATCTTCGCCGGCGTGCTGACCTTTATCATCAAAGTGCCGCAGCCAAAACGCGTGCGCCAGGGACGCGCATCAGAAGAGGTGGAACAGAGCGTATAAGCTGACGTTAGGCGTAGTGACCCTGCGCCTTATCGCGTTTTCTCCAGACGATAAGCCCAGTCGTCGTAATCTACCCCGTTAATCCGGTAGGCTTTTTCCAGCACCTGTACCCGAACAAAGCCGAGTTTTTCCAGCAGCCGTACCGAACCCTGATTATCCGCCAGCACCCAGGCATTCAGCGCCGTGATGTGGGTCTGCGTAAAGGCGTAATCCTGAATGGCGTTCAGCGCTTCACTGGCGAAACCTTTCCCCTGCGCGAAAGGGGCAATGGCGTAGCCGACATCGGCTTCCTGCGGATGTTGCACACTAATATGCAGCCCAATGTCACCCAGCGGTTCGCCATTTCTGTCGCGAGTCACCCGTGCGTTGCTGTCGTTCAGGCGGGAGATAAACAGGGTGCGGATATCCGCTTCATCGGCCATTTCGCCCATAAAGCGCATGATGTCCGGGCTTTGGCGTAAAGAGAGAAAAAAGGGCCAGTCGGCCTCGGTAAACGCAGAGAGTGTCAGGCGCTCGGTGGTCAATATCATGAAGGGACTCGCCATTCCGGTAGCAAAGCCTTTGAGCTTAGCACCGGAATGGCACGGGTAAACGCCTTATAATGGTGGGGGCGTTACCACATCTTTTAGCGCTTCTTCTAAATCAAACCAGCGAAACGCGAACCCGGAGGCTTCGAGTCGTTTTGGCAGCGCGCGCTGGCCGCCGAGGACCAGCACGGCGGATTCGCCCATCATCAGGCGCACGGTGGCGGCAGGGGCGTGCATCACAGCCGGGCGGTTCAGGGCATGCCCCAGCGCGTGAGCGAACTGCTCGTTACGTGCCGGGTAGGGCGAAACCATGTTGAACGGGCCGCGCAGGTCGTTATTGAGCAGCCAGATAATGCCGTTGGCCATATCGTCGATATGAATCCAGGACATGTACTGGTGGCCGATGCCGACCGGGCCGCCAAGGCCGACGCGAAAGAGCGGCAGCAGTTTGGATATCGCCCCGCCTTTGCGCGCAATCACGACGCCAGTGCGCAGTAAACAGACGCGGGTGCGTTCGCTTTCCGCGCCGCTGGCGATCTGCTCCCAGCGGGCGCAAAGTTCGTGGGTAAACTCGTTATGCGGCGTCTCTTCCTCGGTGATCACCACATCGCCCGTGTCCCCGTAATAGCCAACGGCGGAACCGGAGAGAAACACTCCCGGCGGGTTTGCACTGGCTAAAATGAGGTCAACCAGCCTCTGGGTTATCTTCCAGCGGCTTTCACACAGGCGCTGTTTCTGATCGTCGGTCCAGCGCTTTTCGGCAATCGGTTCGCCCGCCAGATTGATGACGGCGCCGAAGTCATTGAGGTCAGTGAGATCGTCCAGACCCGGTAATAACGCAACGGTATCGCCCAGCGTTTGTTGTGCTTTGGCGGGATCGCGCGTTACCACGGTGATGGAATGGCCCAGCTCTTGTAAACGAGGAATCAGAAAACGACCAATCAGGCCTGTACCACCGGTAATCAGAATCTTCATGCAACCTCCAGTGTTACGCTTAACGACGCCAGCTCATGGTCATTGACACAGAGTCGGCGTAACGCAGTGCGTGAAGTTTATCGATCTCAACCTCAGCATAAGTTACCCAGCGATGTTCGCGTGCGATATCCAGCACATCCTGAGTTAATTTTTCCAGTAACGAGAAGCGGTTACTCTCGACATGGTGAATGATGCTTTTGGTTATAGTGCGGTAGTTTAGCGCGTCATTGATATCTTCGCTGGCGCGGGCCTTTTCGGCCGGGTAATGGATGCTGACATTGATAACGATATCCTGACGGTTTGCGACCTCTTCTTCTTTGATACCGATAAACGTGCGCAGGCGCAGATTTTTAATCCGAATAATGGCGTCTGGTTGTGACATTGCAGGCTTCCCTCAGTAATAACCTTCTCATCATACACGAGGAAAACGCGGCTGCTCGTTAGATTTACTGTGCTTTTGCGAGTGCGCGTATGGTTCCTGGACGGGTGCGAATGCGCTCAAACCAGTTGTTAACCGCCGGGTAATTTTCCAGCGCAATTCGCTGCCGTGGATGGGCGTTAACCCACGGCCAGGCCGAAATATCGGCGATGCTGTAATGTTCACCCGCCAGCCAGGGCGTCGACTCCAGCCGTTTGTTCATCACGCTGTATAGCCGCTGCGTTTCCACCTGATAGCGCTCAATGGCGTAGGGGATCGGCTGCGGGGCGAAGTGGTTGAAATGGTGGTTCTGACCAAGCATCGGCCCCAGCCCGCCAACCTGCCAGAACAACCATTGCAGCGTGGTGTGGCGCTCGCGCAGTTCACCGCTTAGCAGTTTGCCAGTTTTTTCTGCCAGATAGAGCAAAATAGCGCCGGATTCAAACAGACTGATGGGGGCACCGCCATCAACCGGTGCGCGGTCAACGATCGCCGGAATTTTGTTGTTGGGGGAGATGGCCAGAAAATCAGGGCGAAACTGCTCGCCTTTGCTTATATCCACCCGAATGAGTCGCCAGGCCAGCTCTGCTTCTTCAAGAAAAAGCGTGATTTTTTGACCGTTGGGCGTTGGAGCGTAAAAGAGATCGATCATTTGTTCTCCCGTTTCGCGATGTTGTTTTAATTGAGTATAGGCGTTACTTATCACCCGTGAGTTTTCATCAAGTGACAGTCTTAACAAGACGTTATATTTTGATGGGAAACTTAATCGTTGAGAGGATGTTATGAGCGAGCCGACAATCACGTTGTGGTCAGATGCGGATTTTTTCTCCCCTTATGTCATGTCAGCTTATGTAGCGCTGCAGGAAAAAGGGCTGCCTTTCACTCTGAAAACTGTTGACCTGGAACAGGGGGAACAGCAGAAGGCGGGATGGACCGGCTACCACCTCACTCGCCGCGTGCCGGTGCTGGAAATTGAAGGTTTCGAGCTGAGCGAGTCCTCTGCTATCGACGAGTATCTGGAAGAGCGTTTCGCGCCGCCGGAATACGAACGTATCTATCCTCACGATTTGCAAAAACGTGCCCGTGCCCGTCAGGTACAGGCGTGGATCCGCAGCGACCTGATGCCGATTCGCGAAGAACGTGGCACCGATGTCATTTTCGCCGGCGCGAAGAAAGCACCGCTGAGCACGGCAGGCCAGCATAGCGCTGCCAAACTTTTTGCCCTTGCCGGTGAACTGCTGGGGCACGGTAAGCCGAACCTGTTTGGCGAATGGTGTATCGCCGATGCCGATCTGGCGCTGATGATTAACCGTCTGGCGATGCACGGCGATGCAGTACCGGAGCGCCTGGCGGATTATGCCGCTTTCCAGTGGCAACGTTCCTCGGTGCAGCGCTATGTCGCACTGTCGGCGAAGCGTGCGGCCTGAGACCCGGTCGCGCCTGCGGTATGATAGGGCATTCTCGTTAACCTGAGGTGTAGTGATGAAACTGATGTTCGCATCCGATATTCACGGCTCGCTGCCCGCCACCGAACGTGTACTGGCGTTGTTTGCTGAAAGCGACGCGCAGTGGCTGGTGATTTTGGGCGATGTACTGAATCACGGGCCGCGAAACGCCCTGCCGCACGGGTATGCGCCCGCGCAGGTGGCAGACCGACTCAATGAACAGGCGTCGCGCATTATTGCGGTACGCGGCAACTGTGACAGTGAAGTCGACCAGATGCTGCTCCATTTCCCGATTACCGTCCCCTGGCAGCAGGTATTATTGCCCGCGCAGCGCCTGTTTTTGACCCATGGTCACCTGTTCGGGCCAGACAATTTACCGCCGCTGGCGCAGGGCGATGTGCTGGTCTATGGTCATACTCATCTGCCCGTGGCGCAGCGACAGGGTGATATCTTCCACTTCAATCCGGGCTCGGTGAGTATTCCCAAAGGGGGATTTGATGCCAGTTACGGCATGCTGGAAGAGGGTGTTTTGCGTGTAATGGCACTGAATGATAAGCGGCTTATTGCACAGGTCGCGATTAATCCGTAAGTTACCCTTCAACTAAAACGCGCCATAAGAGCGCAATGACGAGACATTTCTGATGGTGGAACCGAATCATTTTACAGGCACGGAGTGGGTGGATATTGTCAGCGAGGACAACGAAGTCATCGCCCAGGCGAGCCGCCAGCAAATGCGCGCGCAATGTTTGCGTCACCGTGCGACCTACATTGTTGTCCATGACGGTATGGGCAAGATCCTGGTTCAGCGCCGTACGGAAACCAAAGATTTTATGCCGGGTATGCTGGATGCCACCGCAGGCGGTGTTGTTCAGGCTGATGAAGTGCTGCTGGATTCCGCTCGCCGTGAAGCCGAAGAAGAGCTCGGTATTGCCGGTGTCCCGTTTGCTGAACATGGCACATTCTATTTTGAAGACGAACACTGCCGCGTGTGGGGTGGGCTGTTTAGCTGTGTTTCCCACGGCCCGTTTGCCCTGCAGGAAGAGGAAGTGAGCGAAGTCTGGTGGATGACGCCGGAAGAGATCACCGCTCGTTGTGATGAATTCACCCCGGATTCACTCAAGGCACTGGCGCTGTGGATGACCCGCAACGCCAGCAACAACGTCGAAAAAGCCGAAGAAACTGAGTAATCCCGCCAGAAGGCAGAACAGAGACGCACGACGTTTTGTTCTGCCTTTTTATTGCCTGCCATTCCTGACCCGTCGCTTTTCAATAAAACACTGACAGACAGTGTTTCGGCACCGATACACTAGGCTGTGTCCCTTAATTGCATAACCTCTTGTAAAACAATCGGATGCAACCCAGCTTGACCATTGAAAGATAAT
>NZ_CBFFRL010000171.1:0-10335 GCF_965644215.1 Phytobacter sp. V69 | reverse complement strand
TATCGGTAGTTAACCCTTCCTCCTACACTCTCCACAATCATGTCCGAGCGTTGCACTTATTATCTGAATTCGCGGTATGTAGTTTTATTTAACTTAAAAATATATCTGTCATTTAACTGGAAATTATTAATATTTGTGCAGATGAATATATTTCTAATAAAACAAAAGGTAATTAATTAACCATTTGTTTTGTGCTTGTATTATGGGAATATAAAAAGGCCTTCAGGAAGAAGGCCTGATGATTTATTACGCGTGATCGCGCCAGGCATTTTCAATTTCTTCTGCCAGAATTTTCACCCCGGCTTCGATTTTATCCGGGTCTGGCACATAGTTCATGCGCATGCACTGGTGCGTATGCGGCCATGGCTTATCAAGCCCCGGGAAGAAATAGTCGCCAGGCACCATTAACACGCCGCGCTTTTTCAGGCGCTGATACAGCAGCTCGGTGGTGATCGGCAGATCTTTAAACCACAGCCAGAGGAATATCGCCCCTTCGGGTTTGTGGATCAGGCAACGCTCTTGCGGCAGATAGCGGCGAATAATCGCGATCGTTTCCTGCACGCGCTGGTAATAGAACGGCTTAATCACGGTTTCCGACAGGCGCAGCAGGTCGTTGCGCTTAATCATTTCGCACATCATGGCTGGCCCAAAACCGCCTGGTGCGAGGCTGATAATGCCGTTCATATTGCGGATGGCGGAAATCACTTTGTCGTTGGCGATGATAATGCCGCAGCGGCTTCCCGGCAGGCCCAGTTTTGACAGGCTCATGCAGAGAATAATATTCGGATTCCATAAAGGTCGCGCTTCGCTAAAAATAATGCCCGGGAAGGGGACGCCATAGGCATTATCGATAACCAGCGGAATGCCGTGCTGGTTGGCCAGCGCATCGAGTTTGATCAGCTCTTCATCGGTAATGACGTTTCCGGTCGGGTTGGTCGGTCGCGACACGCAAATCATCCCGGTCTCTTCGCCAATGTGCAGGTGTTCAAAGTCGACGTGGTATTTAAACTGGCCGTCCGGCAGCAGTTCGATATTCGGACGTGCGGAGACAAACAGGTCTTCTTCCAGCCCGGAATCCGCGTAGCCGATGTACTCCGGTGCCAATGGGAACAGCACCTTACTGGTGGTTCCGTCGGCGCAGCGGCCAGCAAACAGGTTGAATAAGTAGAAAAACGCGCTTTGGCTACCGTTTGTCAGTGCAATATTTTGTGGCTCGATGTCCCAGCCCAGCTCTTCGCGCAGCATACCTGCCAGCGCTGTCAGCAGTTCGGTCTTGCCTTGCGGGCCGTCGTAGTTACACAGCGCGTCTGTCGCTTTGCCGTTTTCTACCATCTCTGCCAGCAGGTTGTGGAAGTAGTCGGTCATCGCCGGAATTTGCGCCGGGTTGCCGCCGCCGAGCATGATGGCACCTGGCGTGCGCAGGCCATCGTTAAGGTCTTCCATCAGGCGGGTAATGCCTGCATGACGGGTGAATTTGTCGCCGAAAAGTGAAAATGTCATAGCTGATGTTCTGTCGGGCCGATTTTAAAAATGGCTAACCATAGCGCTACATACCCTGCTGTGCAAATCGGATGAGATGGGGGTTGATGACGTTTTATTTTTTTTATTTATGATTTAGTGGTTTTTTATATTGCTGGATGGGTCTGTTTGACCGCCGGGGTTGCGGCCTGTCCCGGATGCGGCGCAAACGCCTTATCCAGGCTACGACTGGCTGGCAATCATTGGGTCTGGTAGCCCCGGTAAGCGCAGCGCCACCGGGGAATGTCCCGGATGCGGCGTAAATGCCTTATCCGGGCTACGACTGGCTGGCAATCATTGGGTCTGGTAGCCCTGGTAAGCGCAACGCCACCGGGGAATGTCCCGGATGCGGCGCAAACGCCTTATCCGGCTACGACTGGCTGGCAATCATTGGGTCTGGTAGCCCTGGTAAGCGCAGCGCCACCGGGGAATGTCCCGGATGCGGCGTGGGAAGACACTCAGCGATTCCCCGCCCAGACCACCATCACTTTGTCGCCGTTATGCTCACGGGTAAAGCCGTATCCCTGCGGCAGCCTCAGCGTCGTCTGTTTACCTGCTCCCATCGCCGGATGACGGGCGCGAAACTGTCCCAGCGTTTGCCAGTGTTGTAGCGTTTGCGCCGCCTTGCCGTTGATATCCTGCCAGTTCATATCCGAACGCGTCCCCTGTAATGGGTCGGAGCCGGTCGGTCCGAAAGGTCGGCTGGTTTCATCGCCATAAAAAATCTGTACGGCCCCGGGTGCCAGCATCAGCAATTCTGCCGCTTCCTGGCCGCCGTCGCGGAACAGGCGGGTGTCATGGGAAGAGAGATAGCTCAGCACGTTAAATCCCTGCAGCTTTTCGGCCATCTGCTGCCAGACGAGATCCATATTCGCCAGACATTTCACTGCATTTGCGGCCTGCTCCTGATAATCAAAGTTGATCATCGCATCGAAGCCATGGTTGTAATAATCGCTACGCATGACGCCGTGACCCCAGGATTCTCCGGTCATCCAGAACGGCGCGTCGTCGAGTTTTTTCTGCGGGTTAGCCTTTTTCCACTCGGCCAGCGCCTCGGTGGCCTGGGTTTTTAGCTGCTGCCAGGCCGCAAGCTCCACATGCTTCGCGGTATCGACCCGGAAACCGTCGATGCCGTAATCGCGCACCCACTGACTCAGCCAGTGGGTCAGATAATCGCGTGGCGTGTAGCCGGATATCTCGCGGGCGGCAGTATCGGGTTTGTGGCGATAGAACACCGGCAGGCCAGATGGGGTAGTGGACTCGGTTTTCAGATCTGGCAGGAAGGCCAGCGACATAGTCAGGTCATCGAAGCCGGGATTGTCATAGTCGCCAATGTCGGTGCGGATCCACTTTTTGCCCCACCAGTTTTCCCAGGCCGCTTTGTCGCTGAAATTAATGAAGTCATTAAAACTGTGCCAGCTCTGCCCTGGCCCCGGGCGCCAGTCGGTCCAGCGTTCACCGAGTACTTTCTTGCGCTCTTCGCCCTGAACATAGAGCGCGCCGAACTGATATTCCTGCATATCCGCCAGCGTGGCGTAGCCGGTGTGGTTCATCACCACATCAAACAGGATGCGAATCCCGCGTTTGTGGGCTTCATCCACCAGAGTGTGTAAATCTGCCTCTTTACCCATGTTGGCATCCAGACGGGTCCAGTCCTGCGTGTAGTAGCCGTGGTAGGCGTAGTGCGGGAAATCGCCTTTTGTTCCGCCGCCGACCCAGCCGTGGATCTGTTCGAGGGGTGAGCTAATCCACAGTGCGTTGACACCGAGTTGTTGCAGGTAGTCAAGTTTGCTGGTGAGCCCTTTCAGGTCGCCGCCGTGAAAGGTGCCAATCTCCTGCATCCCGTCTTTGTGGCGTCCGTAGCTGTTGTCATTGGACGGATCGCCGTTGACGAAGCGGTCCGTCAATACGAAATAGACCGTCGCGTTTTGCCAGCTAAAGGGCGCGGGCGATGTGATTTCGGCGCGTTCGAGCAGCAGCAGGCCGCCGCTGCCGCTTGCCGGTTGCAGCGTTACCTTACCGTTCTGCACCATCGCCGTTTTCTGGCTGTAGAAATCGCGCACCATGCTCCCTTCCGGGAAGGTCCTGCTGACATCCAGGGTCAGCGGCTGTCCGTTCCAGGTGGGGCACTGGCGTGCCACGTTAACCGCCTGAGCGGTGGCTTCGCTTTTCACCGACAGCATCAACGTTGGCGTGCCGGAACGGGTGTCGAGCTGAATCTGGTAATCCCCTTCACGGAAAACGCGCCACTGGGGCGCATCGCCTGCGCAGGGTTTCAGGGAGAGCATCTGGTTGAGTTTGATATCGGCGGCAGGCTGCCAGCACTGCTGATCGTTGTACAGGGTCAGCGGAAACGTCCCTTTCTGCAACGTGCTACTGCTGCGCCAGACCCCGGTGCCATCATCGGAAAAGGCAGAGAGACCGGGAGCCGTCCAGTTGGCGCTGGCGACTGCCGGTAAAAGCAGGAGAAAAAGGGCTCTGTATTTCATCTGATCCTTCCCGTGGCATCCGTTTTGACCATTGTGTCATTAGCACAATGCGGACGACTCATCCCTTGAGCGTAATCGCCAGGGAGGAGGGGGCGGGGTGAGTGATCGTGCGCAAATTTTGCGCAGAATTTGCGATAACCGCCACAAATCCACGCTGTTGTTTTCGCTTCCTCACACCTTTGAGATGACAGCCTTTCGGAATTGGATTATTTGTGTACGTGCCCTGAAGCGCTATTTTTGATATGATTTGAGATTCCGCTCTCAAATTTGTGAAAAAAATAAGGTGTTGGAATGTTTATATCCGACCAGGAGACTTAATGATATCGACTCCCTTGCGACGACTTGGGGCTCCGATACTCATGTTACTCACCCTCGTATTTTCTGGTGGGACGCTTGCGCAAACGCACAGCAAAACAGTGAGTCAGAAGGCCCAAATCTCAAAGACGACCGGTAACAAACAGGCAAGCAGTAAACAAGAGTATTCTCGCAATAGTGTAAACAGCAGTTCACTTCCTGACTTGCGAAAATACCCTTCCGGAGCACCAAGAAAGAAAGCGTTTCTCCGGACGGTCATGCCTTACATTACCAGTCAAAATGCAGCGATCACTGCCGACCGCAACTGGCTGACGTCACGTCAATATAGCCAACAATGGTCGACGGCCGACCGTACGCGCCTAAAGGATATCGCCAAACGCTACAAAGTGAGCTGGTCTGGCAATACCCGTCGTATTCCGTGGAATGCGTTGATGGAGCGCGTGGACATCATCCCGGACAGCATGGTTGCGACCATGGCAGCAGCGGAAAGCGGCTGGGGTACCTCCAAACTGGCGCGTACCAACAACAACCTGTTCGGCATGAAATGCGGGAAAGGCAGCTGTAAAAACGGTCCGGGCAAAGTGAAAGGCTATTCGCACTTTGAATCGGTGAAAGAGTCCGTTGATGCCTATGTGGTGAATCTGAACACCCATCCGGCGTACAACTCTTTCCGTAAGTCTCGTGCGCAGTTGCGTAAAGCGGACCAGGAAGTGACCGCCAGCAACATGATTCACAAGCTGAAGGGTTACTCCACCAAAGGCAAAAGCTACAACAACTACCTGTTTGCCATGTATCAGGACAATCAGCAGTTAATCGCCTCGCATATGTAATTGCAAAAACGCCTTCCAGTCGGAAGGCGTTTTTCTTTCCTGCCTCTGGCTACAACAGCGTCTCACCGTAGCGTTCGCGATAATCCTTCGGCGTGCTGTCGTACTCTTTGCGAAACACCGAATAGAAATATTGCAGTGACGGGTAACCACACATCTGCGAAATCTCGTTGATGGAAAGCGACGTGGAAACCAGCAGGCTGCGTGCTTTGTCCAGTTTTTCCGCGTGGATCACCGCATGGATGGTCTCGCCGACTTCCTCTTTAAAGCGTTTTTCCAGATTCGAACGTGAAATGCCGACGGAATCCAGCACCTGCTCAACTTTGATCCCCTTACAGGCGTGGTTGCGGATGTAGTGCATCGCCTGAATCACCGCCGGGTCATTCAGAGAGCGGTAATCCGTTGAACGTCGCGCCACCACGCGCACTGGCGGAACCAGCAGGCGTTGTAGCGGCATGGGTTCGTTATCCAGCAGGCGATGCAGCAGTTTCGCTGCCTGGTAGCCCATCTGGCGTGTGCCCTGAGCTACCGATGAGAGCGCCACGCGGGACAGATAGCGAGTCAGCTCTTCGTTGTCGATGCCGATCACGCAGAGTTTCTCCGGTACCGGAATATGCAGATGGTCGCACACCTGCAGCACGTGGCGGGCACGGGCATCGGTCACGGCGATAATACCCGTCTGCGGCGGCAGCGTTTGCAGCCAGTCCGCCAGCCGGTTCTGGGCATGCTGCCAGTTCTCCGGTGCGGTGGTGAGCCCCTGATAGACCACGCCACGATATTTCTCCTGCGCAACCAGCTGGCAAAAAGCATGTTCGCGCTCGGCGGCCCAGCGTTTGCCGCTCGAGGCAGGCAAGCCGTAAAAGGCAAAGCGGTGAACGCCTTTCTCTTTCAGATGCAAAAAGGCCTGCTCGACCAGCGCGTAGTTATCGGTGGCGATGTAGTGCACCGGCGGGTAGTTTTCCGGCGCGTGATACGAGCCGCCGACGCCGACAATCGGTACGTCGACGTCGGCCAGCAGTCGCTCAATTTCCGGATCGTCATAGTCGGCGATGACGCCATCGCCGAGCCACTCTTTGATGTTTTCGATGCGGGTGCGGAAATCTTCTTCGATGAAAATATCCCACTCAGATTGTGACGCCTGCAAATATTCCCCAACTCCTTCAACCACCTGGCGGTCATAGGCCTTGTTGGCATTGAATAACAACGTAATGCGGTGGCGTTTCTCGAACATATCGGTTCCGTCGCTAATGAATCATTAATTCTGATTATCATATTCGGCACACCGCCGGAGAAAAATCTTCCGGCAGTGTGATCGCTCTTGTTATCACGCCCGACGTTTGGTGGCGGAATCCATCCACACCGCCAGCAACAAAATTGCCCCTTTGACGATGTACTGCCAGAACGTAGGCACGTCCATCATGCTCATGCCGTTGTCCAGCGACGCCATGATAAATGCCCCCATCACCGCACCCGCCACGCTACCAATGCCGCCAGCGAGGCTGGTGCCGCCGATAACGCAGGCGGCGATGGCATCCAGTTCGGCGATGTTGCCCGCTGACGGTGAGCCAGCGCCAAGGCGTGAGCTCAGAATCAGCCCGGCAATCGCCACCATCAGACCGTTGATGGCGAACACCGCAAGCTTAGTGCGCTCCACGTTGATCCCGGAAAGGCGTGCGGCCTCCAGGTTACCGCCGATGGCATAGATGCGACGACCGAACGCGGTGCGCGTGGCCATAAACATCCCCGCCAGCAGCAGGAAGACGAGCAGCAGTACTGGCGTCGGGACACCGCGATAATCATTCAGCAGCCAGATAGCGCCAAGCACCAGTACGGCGATGAGCGACTGGCGGCCCACCACCGAGGTGGACGCGCTGGTGGTCAGCCCCATCGCCTGGCGACGCAATCGTCCGCGCCACTGCCACAGAATGAAGGCGACGAGCCCCAGCGCACCTACGCCGAAGCCGACGCCGTCGGGCAGATAGCTCTGACCAATTTGCGACATGGCGGCGCTGGTGGGCGACACGGTGGTGCCGTTGGTGATACCAATCAGCACGCCGCGAAACGCCAGCATTCCCGCAAGGGTGACGATAAACGACGGCACCTTACGGTAGGCGACCCACCAGCCATTCCACGCGCCCAACAGTAAACCCAGCACCAGCGTGACTACAATAGTCAGCGGCAGGGGCCAGCCCAGCCAGACGTCGAAAATCGCCGCCGCACCGCCCAGCAGGCCCATCATCGAGCCCACGGAGAGGTCGATTTCCGCCGAGATAATGACGAACACCATGCCCACCGCAAGGATGCCGGTGATGGCCGTCTGGCGCAGCAGGTTTGAGACATTACGTGCGCTTAAATACGCGCCATCGGTCATCCAGGTAAAGAACATCATGATCACGGCGATGGCGGCAATCATGACAAAGACCTGCAAATTCAGGGATTTCAACCCTGCGAACGCGCCCGGTACCGGGGCGGATAATTTCATTTCAGACGGGTTGCTTTTCGACATGATGTTCGCTCCTCAGCGCCGCTTCCATGACCTGCTCCTGGGTCAGTTGATGATTGATTAGGTCGGCTTTTAGCTTGCCCTCGTGCATCACCAGTACCCGATCGCTAAGCCCCAACACTTCGGGTAATTCGGACGAGATGACGATAACGGCAATCCCCTGCTGTACCAGTTGATTGATGAGTTTGTAGATTTCGTACTTCGCACCGATATCGATCCCGCGCGTGGGTTCGTCGAGGATCAGAATGCGCGGGTTGAGCAGCAGGCAGCGGGCAAGAATGGCTTTTTG
This sequence comes from Phytobacter sp. V69, assembly GCF_965644215.1. Classification (NCBI taxonomy): domain Bacteria; kingdom Pseudomonadati; phylum Pseudomonadota; class Gammaproteobacteria; order Enterobacterales; family Enterobacteriaceae; genus Phytobacter; species Phytobacter sp. V69. The sequence continues at coordinate 2,394 of NZ_CBFFRL010000171.1, read as the reverse complement.
CTGATTCCCACCGCTCAGGCGACCAATCGCCAGCTCGGGGGAGGAGGTTTTCACTTTCAGACGCTGCAGCGATTGCAAAATGCAATGCTGCTCTGCCGCATCGTCCAGGCTACTCAGCGTGCCAGAGAACTGGTCCAGCGCCGCCAGAGTGATGTTTTTACCCACCGCCATCACGGGGACGATGCCATTTTTTTTGCGGTCTTCCGGCACCATCGCAATGCCGCTGGCAATCGCCTGCTGGCAGTTATGGATGTGCACCTGCTTACCATCCAGGAAAATGCTGCCTTCCCAGCGTCCCGGCCAGACGCCAAACAGGCACTGTACCGCTTCGGTTCGCCCGGCGCCCACCAGTCCGGCGATACCCAGGATTTCCCCGCGTTTAAGGGAAAAGGAGATGTCATTCACTCGCTTGATGTGTCGGTTGACCGGATGCCAGGCGGTGAGATGTTCGACGCGTAAAATTTTATCGCCCGTGGTGTGCGGTTCGTTGGGATAGAGGGCGGTGAGCTCTCGGCCCACCATCATGGTGATGATGTCGTCTTCGCTCATCCCCGTGGCATCACGCGTGCCGATATGCTGGCCATCGCGGATCACGCAGATGATGTCAGAGATGGCTTTCACCTCATTGAGCTTGTGCGAGATATAAATACAGGCGATGCCGTGGTTTTGCAGGTCACGGATGATATTCAGCAAGACGGTGGTTTCCTGCTCGGTGAGCGAGGCGGTCGGTTCGTCGAGAATCAACAGGCGAACCTGTTTATTGAGTGCCTTGGCGATTTCCACCAGTTGCTGTTGCCCCAGGCCCAGGTCACCGACGCGGGTATCCGGGGAAATAGTCAGGCTGACCTGTGCGAGCAGCTTTTCACAGCGCAGCGTCATGGTGTCGTAATCCATCACGCCGTGGCGGGTGATTTCGGTACCGAGAAAAATGTTTTCCAGCACCGTCAGGTGCTTAACCAGCGCCAGTTCCTGATGGATTATCGCTATCCCTTTACGCTCGGTATCACGGATGTGCCCGGCCTGAAGCGTTTCGCCCGCAAAGACAATATCGCCCTCGTAGCTGCCCCAGGGATAAATGCCGCACAGCACTTTCATCAGCGTGGATTTGCCGGAGCCGTTTTCACCGCACAGGGATAACACCTCGCCTGCGTTGAGCCGCAGGCTGACATTATCGACGGCTTTGATCACGCCAAAGGCCTTGGTGATGTTCTTCATTTCAAGTAAATAAGGCATAACTGCTCCACGTAATTCGAGGTATTCACAGTGCCTGAAGACATGTTCCGGCGTGCCTCCAGTCGGGAGACACGCCGCGAGGCTTAGAGCTGATCTTTCTGATGGAAGCCGTCTTTGATGACCGTGGCGTCGATGTTGTCTTTGGTGACTTCAATCGGCGTCAGCAGACGGGCGGGTACGTCTTTCAGACCGTTATTGAGGGTGGAATCTGCTTTCGGCTGCTTGCCATTACCCAGCTCAACGGCGATTTTGGCGGCGGTGTTCGCCAGTTGGGTGATGGGCTTATAGACCGTCATGGTCTGGCTGCCGTTGATCAGGCGTTTAATCCCGGCGAGGTCGGCATCCTGGCCTGAAATCACGACCTTGCCTGCCAGCCCCTGCGCGCTCAGCGCCTGAATCGCGCCGCCAGCGGTAGCATCGTTAGACGCCACCACGGCGTCGATTTTGTTGTTGTTCGCCGTGAGGGCGTTTTCCATGATTTTCAGCGCATTTTCCGGCAGCCAGCCGTCGACCCACTGATCGCCAACCACTTTAATTTTCCCACTGTCAATGTAGGGTTTTAATATTTTCATTTGGCCAGCGCGGAACAGCTTAGCGTTATTATCAACCGGCGAGCCGCCCATCAAAAAGTAATTGCCCTGCGGCACTTTGCTGACCAGGCTTTGCGCCTGTAATTCACCGACTTTTTCATTGTCGAAGGAAATATAAAAATCAATATCGGCATTATTGATCATGCGATCATAAGCCAGCACTTTAATCTCTTCTTGTTTGGCCTCTTTTACGACATTACTTAATACCTGGCCGTTGTAGGGAATAATAACCAGAACATCAACGCCGCGATTGATCATATTTTCAATTTGCGACATCTGGGTTTCTTCATTTCCGTTAGCAGACTGAACAAAAACCGTGGCGCCCAGTGATTCGGCTTTTTTCACGAAAATATCACGGTCTTTTTGCCAACGTTCGAGGCGTAAGTCATCAATCGCCATTCCGATTTTTACTTCTTTCGCGTGACCGGCCATGCTGGCGAGCAGCAGAGAAGCACACAACGTAAGGCAAAGGTTCTTTATATTCATAATAGTAATAGGCGGATTCAACTCCGAAGTGCAACGCTAAGCCGCCAATCTTAGCTCTGCAAACACCACAGACGGTTGCCTGAAT
>NZ_CBFFRL010000170.1:0-10458 GCF_965644215.1 Phytobacter sp. V69 | reverse complement strand
TCGGTAGTTAACCCTTCCTCCTACACTCTCCACAATCATGTCCGAGCGTTGCACTTATTATCTGAATTCGCGGTTCACAGTTTGGAGCAAGACAAACTCAACTTCTTTATTCTGCATACTCCCATACCTATTGAATATATAAACCATGCGAATATTTGTTAATCCTTTTAAGGAAAAAACATTTTTTTGCAACATTCTTAGCAGTACATAGCGTGCGAGCCATATACAGCCAATTCATATGGCTGACCGGGAGTAAAAACGAGTAATAACAGCTAACTAATAATAAGAAATAGTCCACATGGCAAGCATGGCTTTCCTAGCAGTACCATTTCCGGGCATCATTTTAACCTAAAACCATTATATTTATAAGCATTATTGCGATTAATCTGACTGACAAAAATCATCTCGCGAACGATTTAGTTTTATTAATATTAAAAGCGTCCGCGCTTTCCATTCTCAATATTAAATAAACGTGAAAAATGAATCACCTTATGTATTAATAATACTTAACATTGTCTTCACAGATTAGCCGTTTTCCGTCCAGGGTTTAACTTTCAAAATTTATCATTCACTATGAACTGAGAATGATTCTGAGACGAAATCCCCGAACATCATACCAGTGCGCACTGAATAACCTTTCTTTTTCAGCGGAAACGTCGACAAAAAACAACACAAACGGAACCATAAACTACAAAAAATGAATTTAATACTCAAACATAGAGATTTAACCAATAATGGTAGTTTAAAAAACGTTAATTGTGATGTGGTTAAGGCAAAATCTTCTTCTGCTCACCCTTCAAAACCTGCGCTCGTGGGAGTACATTGTTCGGTGCTGACTTCCACGGCAGGGAGTGGCACTCACAGCTAAAAGGTCAAAGGTTCATGTCCTCCATCGAAAAATCCAGCAAATTAGACAACGTCTGTTATGACATTCGCGGGCCGGTTCTCAAAGAGGCGAAGCGCCTGGAAGAAGAAGGCAACAAAGTTCTTAAACTAAACATCGGCAACCCGGCCCCTTTCGGCTTTGAGGCTCCAGATGAAATTCTGGTCGATGTCATTCGAAACCTGCCAACCGCGCAAGGTTATTGTGACTCAAAAGGACTGTACTCTGCGCGTAAAGCCATCATGCAGCACTACCAGGCACGTGGCATGCGCGATGTTACCGTCGAAGATATCTACATCGGTAACGGGGTTTCAGAGCTGATCGTCCAATCGATGCAGGCCCTGCTGAATAGCGGTGATGAAATGCTGGTGCCGGCGCCAGACTATCCGTTATGGACAGCAGCCGTGTCGCTTTCAAGCGGCAAAGCCGTGCACTATCTGTGCGATGAATCTTCTGACTGGTTCCCGGACCTCGATGATATCCGCGCGAAAATCACGCCGCGTACGCGCGGTATCGTCATCATCAACCCGAACAACCCAACCGGCGCAGTCTATTCGAAAGAGCTGTTGATGGAGATTGTGGAGATTGCGCGTCAGCATAATCTCATTATTTTCGCCGACGAAATTTACGACAAAATTCTGTATGACGATGCCGAACACCACTCTATTGCAGCGATGGCACCGGACGTCTTCACCATTACCTTTAACGGCCTTTCCAAGACCTATCGCGTCGCTGGGTTCCGTCAGGGCTGGATGGTACTGAGCGGGCCGCAAAAGCATGCCAAAGGCTATATCGAAGGGCTGGAGATGCTGGCGTCCATGCGTCTTTGCGCTAACGTTCCGGCACAGCATGCGATTCAGACCGCGCTTGGCGGTTATCAAAGTATCAGCGAGTTTATCGTGCCGGGTGGGCGCCTGTACGAGCAGCGCAACCGCGCGTGGGAACTGATCAACGAAATTCCTGGTGTCTCCTGCGTGAAGCCGAAAGGCGCGCTCTATATGTTCCCGAAAATTGATGCCAAACGCTTCAATATTCATGACGACCAGAAGATGGTGCTTGATTTCCTGTTGCAGGAAAAAGTCCTTCTGGTTCAAGGCACTGCCTTTAACTGGCCGTGGCCGGATCATGTGCGCATCGTCACGCTACCGCGCCTGGACGATCTGGAAATGTCGATCACCCGCTTTGGTCGCTTCTTGTCCGGTTACCACCAATAATCGTCTCGGGGGGAGGATTTGCATCTTCCCCCACTCTCTGCGCACAATGGCTCACCGTCGCAGTTACAGACAAGGTTAACTATGAGTCAAAGTCATTTCTTCGCGCACCTTTCCCGTCTCAAATTAATCAACCGCTGGCCGCTGATGCGCAATGTGCGCACGGAAAACGTCTCCGAGCACAGTCTGCAGGTCGCCATGGTGGCACACGCTTTGGCGGCGATTAAAAACCGCAAGTTCGGCGGTCAGGTAAATGCCGAACGTATCGCACTGCTGGCGATGTACCATGATGCGTCGGAAGTGCTGACCGGCGATTTACCCACCCCGGTTAAATACTTCAACTCACAAATCGCCCAGGAATATAAAGCCATTGAAAAAATTGCCCAGCAGAAGCTGGTCGAGATGGTTCCGGAAGAACTGCGCGATATATTCTCCCCGCTGATCGATGAACATTATTACAGCGCTGAGGAAAAATTGATCGTTAAACAAGCAGATGCGCTATGCGCATATCTAAAATGTCTTGAAGAGTTGTCTGCCGGTAATAATGAATTTCTGCTAGCTAAATCACGGCTGGAGAAAACCCTTGAGGCCCGACGAAGCCCGGAAATGGATTACTTCATGCAGATTTTTGTACCAAGTTTCCATTTATCGCTGGACGAAATAAGCCAGGATTCACCGCTCTAATTCGTTTCTGTCATCAGATACGTTACCCCGGCGACACCGGGGTAACCGTTAGAACGGGAACAGAACCGGAATCAACAACACGCACACCACCATTACCAGAACGGTAAACGGCACGCCGATTTTAACGAAATCGCTGAACTGGTAATTGCCCGGCCCAAGCACCAGCGTGTTTACCGGGGATGATACCGGCGTCATAAAGGCCGCCGACGCCGCCATCGCCACCACCATGGCGAAGGGATAGGGTGAAACACCCATCGATTTTGCCGTTGCCAGCGCGATAGGCGCCATCAGCACCGCCGTCGCGGTATTCGAGATAAACAGCCCGATGGACGCGCACAGGACAAACAGGCACACCAGCATCATGTAAGGCCCATAGCTACCGCCAGTATCGAGTAAGGCTTTCACGACCAGGTCTACCCCGCCCGTCTTTTGCAGCGCCAGCGCAAAGGGCATCATCCCGACAATCAGAATAATGCTCGGCCAGTGAATCGCCTTATAGGCACTCTCAGCATCAATACAGCGGAATTTCCCCATTAGCAGGCAGGCCGTAATAGCGGCGACTGGATTGGGAATTTCGTCGGTCAGCATCAGCGCCACCATCAGCACCAGGCAGAACACCGCATGGGGAGCCTGGCTGTGTGCGGGAGAAACGGCGCTCTCTTCCACAGGCATATTGAGCACCAGGAACTCTCTTCCTTTCTGGCCCAACTGGCTAATGAGCTTCCAGTTCCCCACCACCAGCAAAATGTCCCCAAGCTGCACGGGTTCATCGACAACCACACCGGGCATCGCTTCGCCATCACGCTTGAGGCCAACCACGTTCAGGCCATAGCGGGTACGAAAACCGATTTCACGCACGGTTTTGCCTAACAGCTCGGTTTCGGGTATCGGTGAAACCTCCGCCATCCCAACGTCCAGCGCCTGGTCAGAAAAGTATTCCCCGCGCAGGATCATCGGTTCCAGCAGTTGCTCGGCACAGAACTCGCGCAGATCAACATCTGCCGCGGACATATCAATCAGCAAGACGTCACGGGCACGAAATTCCGATACCCCGTTGACGTTAACAATCACGCGCCGAAAGCGCCGCCAGCGTTCAACGCCGATAATATTCGCACCATAGCGTTCACGCAGTTTCAGGTCATCAAGCCGCTGGCCAATCAGCGGTGAGCCGGGGCGAATCGCCAGACGCCTGGCCCGTCCGGTCAGGCGGTATTCCTTAATCAAATCGCGGAAGGTACGCCGTTTCCAGCCGTCGCGCTGGCTGTCGTCTTTATCGCTTTTAAGCATGAAGCGCATCAGCAACATATAAATGATGCCCATCAGCAAAATCACCAGCCCCAGCGGCGTCACGCTAAAAAAACTGAATCCGCTCAACCCCTCACGCAACAATTCGCTGTTGACCACCAGGTTTGGCGGCGTCGCCACCAGCGTCATCATGCCGCTGATAAGCCCGGCAAAGCTGAGCGGCATCATTAAACGGGAGGGCGAGATTTGCATACGCATTGAAACGCTGAGTACCACCGGAATGAAGATCGCCACCACGCCCGTTGAACTCATAAAGGCACCGAGACCTGCCACGGTGAACATCAGCAGGACCAGCATTTTGATTTCGCTGCTGCCGGCCATTTTAACCAGCCATGAGCCCATACTGGTTGCCACCCCGGTGCGCACCAGCCCATCGCCAATAATAAAAAGCGCGGCAATCAAAATCACGTTGGGGTCGCTAAATCCTGACAATGCTTCGGTCATCGTCAGCGTCCCACTCAGAATGAACGCCACAATGACCAGCAACGCCACCGCATCCATGCGCACTTTACCCGTCGCAAAGAGGACGACAGCTATCATTAACAGGCATAACACCCAGATAAGCTCACCGTTCACAACATTTCCTTGTTTAAAATGGGGTGATTCATCTTGCCATAAAAAAGCCCCGACAGTGCGGGGCTAAATCATGACTCAGGCTTTCCGGCTGACGACGACATGGCCATCAGGCCGCTTTGCCACGGTCACTTCATCCAGACGGGTCAGCACAAAATCGGCTTCATCCAGACGCGGTGAGTCGGCTGGCACATTTACCGCGATGACATGGCAATGGGCCGCAAGACCAGAAAGCACGCCCGCGCCCGCGTCTTCCACCACCACACACTCCTGCGGCGGCAGACCGAGCAGCTTTGCGCCCAGCAGATACGGGTCCGGCTCGGGCTTGCCGCGCTGGACCTGTTCCGCCGTGACAAACACTTCCGGCATCGGCAGTCCCGCCGCGCGATGACGCGCATGCGCCACGGGGATAGAGCCGGAGGTCACAATGCCCCACGGAATATGGGATTCATTAAGGTGATTCAACAACTCGAGCGCACCGGGCAAAGCCACGACACCGTCGGTATCCATCGCTTCAATCTCCTCCAGCCGGGTAAACTCCGCCGCGATATCCTCTTCGGAGTGACCGGCCATAAAGTGACGTAACGAGGTAATGGCCTGTTTGCCATGGATGAAATTCAGTACTTCATCATGATCGATGCCGAAGCGGTCGGCCCAACTGCACCATGACCGTTCCACGACAGGCAGCGAGTTCACCAGTGTCCCATCCAGGTCAAACAGAAATCCTTTGCACTGCACGCGAGCCTCCTCAGGCATTGATAATTTGATTAATTTCGTTTGCGCTCAGGTGGTACTGGCGCGGGCAGGAGTGCCATACATTCAGCATCCGCTGGTATTTTTCCCACATTGGCGTTTGCGCATTGAAGCCGTGTGTACCGGCGTCAAAATAGGTATAGCGCCCTTCAATGTTGACCATAAAGCGCACATAGCCCAGATAACGCGCTTCGGTCGCAGCATCAAAGCCCAAGAAGGTGACGCGACGTTCATCAATAGACTGCGCGTCTTTCAGATTGGCCCAGGAGACGTGCAACGCGTGGTACATCTCCATAATATCGATAACGATACGGCAGGTTTCTTCTTTGAGTTCGCCGAATTCACGATCCAGCTCACGCATTTGCAGACCGTAGCCGCGCTCAATAATGGTCTGCAGGCGACGATAACGCTCCGCATTGGCAGGATCCATCATGGTCATCATTTTATACTGATTCGACAAAATCAGTCGTTGGGCATTGGTCATTTCCATCTTACGACTCCTGTGCGCTTTGCAGATTTAAAAAAAAAGACACGTAACTCATAGTCGTTACTGTGCCTTTTTTTATTGACCGTTTCGATGATCAATCACAAGTCATCAAGGAAAGTTTTATCGAGTTGTTTGAAAGCACGCTTAAGCGTGTCAGCTAATGCCTGGTAATCCGGCTTACCTTCGACCGGAGCCAGCGCCTGACCGGCCTCCTGCAATTTGCCGCGCACTTCATAAAACCAATTAAGAATGGTTGGGGGCAGCGGCGTGACGGAGCGCTTACCCAGCCACCACAGTCCCTGCATCGGCAAGCTCAGGGCGAAGAGCGCCGTGGCGACGGCCGGGCCGAGTTGTCCGCCAAGGGCGATTTGCCAACAGAGCGTGAACACCGCGACGGGTGGCATAAAGCGAATTGCATAACGGGTTGCGCGTATAGTCCGATTCTCTATAAAGAGCGGGGCGAGGCTTTTTTCCATGGGCCAGGTCTTCGCATAGTGCTGACCCCGGCGAAACAATCCAAAAAAACCTACGGGGCGATTTTCTGAAGTGGACATGGCTTTACCTCAACTTCACATATAAAAATTAAAAAAATTGTGCAAAACAACAACTGCGCATGACAACGTTAAAATTTTTTGTCAATTGCACGCGGTATCAGTTATCCTGTGCCGGCCTTACCAGGCCGTAGACGAAGTGTGGTCGCTCGTCAACTTTGAAGTCCATTATGCCACTGTCTGAAATTTGCGCAAAATGGCTTAAAATCTTAAGTATTCTTTCCATCATGCCAGAAAATTGATCGGGCATGATGTTAATCATAAATGTCAGCGTCATCATCCGTTACTCTGTGACACTCACTGACGTTTTTTTAGCCACGTATCATAAATAGGTACTTCCATGTCGAGTAAGTTAGTACTGGTTCTGAACTGCGGTAGCTCCTCACTGAAATTCGCAATCATCGATGCAGCCAATGGTGATGAGTTCCTTTCTGGTTTAGCCGAATGTTTCCATCTTCCTGAAGCACGCATCAAATGGAAAATTGACGGTGGTAAACAAGAAGCGGCTTTAGGTGCAGGTGCCGCTCACAGTGAAGCGCTGAACTTTATCGTTAACACTATTCTGGCACAAAAACCAGAACTGTCCGCACAACTGACAGCGATCGGTCATCGTATCGTTCACGGTGGCGAAAAATACACCAGCTCCGTCGTTATCGATGAGTCTGTGATTCAGGGTATCAAAGATGCAGCATCCTTTGCACCGCTGCACAACCCGGCTCACCTGATCGGTATCGCAGAAGCGCTGAAATCTTTCCCTAACCTGAAAGACAAAAACGTTGCCGTATTCGACACCGCGTTCCACACCACCATGCCGGAAGAGTCTTACCTCTACGCTCTGCCGTACAAACTGTACAAAGAGCACGGCGTTCGTCGTTACGGCGCACACGGTACCAGCCACTTCTATGTGACTCAGGAAGCCGCTAAAGTCCTGAATAAACCGGTTGAAGAACTGAACATCATCACCTGCCACCTGGGCAACGGTGGTTCTGTATCCGCTATCCGTAACGGTAAATGCGTTGACACCTCCATGGGTCTGACCCCGCTGGAAGGTCTGGTCATGGGTACCCGTTCTGGTGATATCGACCCGGCTATCATTTTCCACCTGCATGACACCCTGGGCATGAGCGTTGAAGCTATCAACAAAATGCTGACCAAAGAGTCTGGCCTGCTGGGCCTGACCGAAGTCACCAGCGACTGCCGTTATGTAGAAGATAACTACAAAGATAAAGAAGACGCTAAACGTGCCATGGACGTTTACTGCCACCGTCTGGCGAAATACATTGGCTCTTACACTGCGCTGATGGATGGTCGTCTGGACGCGGTTGTCTTCACTGGCGGTATCGGTGAGAACGCGGCAATGGTGCGTGAACTGTCCCTGGGTAAACTGGGCGTTCTGGGCTTCGACGTTGATCACGAGCGTAACCTGGCTGCCCGTTTCGGCAAGTCTGGTTTCATCAACAAAGAAGGCACCCGTCCGGCTGTCGTTATCCCGACAAACGAAGAACTGGTCATCGCGCAAGACGCGAGCCGTCTGACCGCTTGATTACACACCGCCAGCTTAGCTGGCGGTGCTGTTTTGTAACCCGTCAGAAATGACGGTAACGAAAAGAGGATTAACCGTGTCCCGTATTATCATGCTGATCCCTACCGGAACCAGCGTCGGCCTGACCAGCGTCAGCCTGGGCGTGATCCGTGCTATGGAACGCAAAGGCGTTCGTCTGAGCGTCTTTAAACCTATCGCCCAGCCACGCGCTGGCGGCGATGCACCAGACCAGACTACCACCATCGTACGCGCCAACTCCGGCCTGCCAGCGGCAGAACCGTTGAAGATGAGCTACGTTGAGTCCCTGCTCTCCAGCAACCAGAAAGACGTGCTGATGGAAGAAATCGTCGCACGCTACCACGAAAACAGCAAAGACGCTGAGGTCGTGCTGGTTGAAGGCCTGGTCCCGACCCGCAAACATCAGTTTGCTCAGTCTCTGAACTTCGAAATCGCCAAAACCCTGAATGCGGAAATCGTGTTCGTAATGTCCCAGGGTACCGATACTCAGGAACAGCTGAAAGAGCGTATCGAACTGACCCGCAGCAGCTTTGGCGGCGCGAAAAACACCAACATCACCGGCGTTATTGTTAACAAGCTGAACGCACCGGTTGATGACCAGGGCCGTACTCGCCCGGACCTGTCTGAAATCTTTGATGACTCGTCTAAAGCAAAAGTGATTAAAGTCGATCCAGTAAGCCTGGCGACCTCCAGCCCGCTGCCGGTTCTGGGCGCGGTACCGTGGAGCTTCGACCTGATTGCGACCCGTGCCATCGACATGGCGCGTCACCTGAACGCAACCATCGTCAACGAAGGCGAAATCAGCACCCGTCGCGTGAAGTCCGTGACCTTCTGTGCGCGTAGCATTCCGCACATGCTGGAACACTTCCGTGCAGGTTCTCTGCTGGTGACTTCCGCAGACCGTCCGGACGTGCTGGTTGCAGCATGCCTGGCCGCGATGAACGGCGTTGAAATCGGCGCAGTCCTGCTGACCGGTGCCTACGAAATGGACCCGCGTGTTGCTAAGCTGTGTGAACGCGCATTTGAAACCGGCCTGCCGGTATTCATGGTTGATACCAACACCTGGCAAACCTCTCTGAGCCTGCAGAGCTTCAACCTGGAAGTGCCGGTTGATGACCATCAGCGTATCGAGAAAGTTCAGGAATACGTTGCCAGCTACATCAACGCAGACTGGATCGAGTCTCTGACAGCCACGTCTGAACGTAGCCGTCGTCTGTCTCCGCCAGCCTTCCGTTACCAGCTGACTGAGCTGGCACGTAAAGCCGGTAAACGCGTTGTGCTGCCAGAAGGCGACGAACCGCGTACCGTTAAAGCGGCCGCTATCTGTGCTGAACGTGGTATCGCCACCTGTGTTCTTCTGGGTAACCCGGAAGAGATCAACCGCGTTGCAGCGGCTCAGGGCGTTGAGCTGGGCACCGGTATCGAAATCGTCGATCCGGAAGTGGTACGTGAAAGCTACGTTGCACGTCTGGTCGAACTGCGTAAGAGCAAGGGTATGACCGAAGCGGTTGCCCGTGAACAACTGGAAGACAACGTTGTTCTGGGTACCCTGATGCTGGAACAGGACGAAGTTGACGGTCTGGTTTCCGGTGCGGTTCACACCACGGCGAACACCATCCGTCCGCCGCTGCAGCTGATCAAAACTGCACCGGGTAGCTCTCTGGTTTCTTCCGTGTTCTTCATGCTGCTGCCGGAACAGGTTTACGTTTACGGTGACTGCGCAATCAACCCGGATCCGACCGCTGAGCAACTGGCAGAAATCGCCATTCAGTCCGCTGATTCTGCTGCTGCCTTTGGCATCGAACCGCGCGTGGCAATGCTCTCCTACTCCACCGGCAACTCCGGTGCAGGTAGCGATGTAGAGAAAGTCCGCGAAGCAACCCGTCTGGCGCAGGAAAAACGTCCGGATCTGGTTATCGACGGTCCACTGCAGTACGACGCCGCCGTTATGGCCGACGTTGCGAAATCCAAAGCGCCGAACTCTCCGGTTGCAGGTCGCGCTACCGTGTTCATCTTCCCGGATCTGAACACCGGTAACACCACCTACAAAGCGGTACAGCGTTCTGCCGACCTGATCTCCATCGGGCCGATGCTGCAGGGTATGCGCAAACCGGTTAACGACCTGTCTCGTGGCGCACTGGTTGACGATATCGTCTACACCATCGCACTGACTGCAATTCAGTCTGCTCAGCAGAACTAATTGTCGTTAGCTTAAAAAGCCCCTTCCATGAGGGGCTTTTTTTATTCTCTCGCGAAATACATCCCATTTTTTCCCGCAATGACGCCGGTAAGCCGCACCGCGTCACCTGAATTTGTCTTTCGTTCATGGCTCACAGTAATAACGGTGAGAATTTATATAATAACCTGACCCTGTAAATCTAAGGAAGGTGCGATTTAATCGGTGGGGTTCAGTGGAGTCCTTAGCTGTATTAGCCTTACCTTAGCTGAGC
>NZ_CBFFRL010000169.1:0-10620 GCF_965644215.1 Phytobacter sp. V69 | reverse complement strand
CTGTTAGGGCGCGGCTGGTAAGAGAGCCTTATAGGCGCATCAGAAAAACCTCCGGCTATGCCGGAGGATATTTATTAGGCTTCCGCTGTGTGGGTATTCAGCAGACTCATGGCATTTTCCGCTGACAGGGCAGGGTTGTTGATGCTGACGCTGGCGCGGGAAATGGCCGCACAGGCCATGGCGAAATGGGCACTTTCCATAAAATCGCCCCCTTCCAGGAAGCTATACAACAGCCCCGCCATAAACGCGTCATCCGCGCCAAAGCGGTCGGCAAAGGCGTGATCCGGTGAGGCCAGCAGGTGCTGTTCGCCATCACGCTTAGAGCAGAACACGGAATCATCGTCCAGATAAACGAAGATGCGATGCACCCCCTGTTCATGGAGCGAATTGACCGCCGCGATTTTGTCCGATTCACGGCGAATCGGCTGGCCCCATAAGATCTGTAGCTCTTGCATCGTGGGTTTCAGGGTGTGAATACGCGACAGCCACGGGCGAATCTTATCGGCTTTGAATTCGGAAACCGTATCGACAAACACCGGGATATTCCCCGCCATGGTGAAGACCCACTCCAGCGCCTCTTCGGTGAGGTTGCAATCGGCCAGTACCACGCCTGCGTGCATCACCAGATCCCGCGAGGCGTTGAGCAACTGCGGCGTCAATTGCTGCAGAATATGGGTATCGTTGATGGCCAGCACCGTCTCTTCCTGCTGATTGGCAATCGACAGATAGGTCGAGGTGTTGTGCCCGTGCAGACGCATGCAGCTCTGTACATTCACCCCCGCCTGGCGGGTCTGTTCCAGCAACGTCTCACCGTAAAAGTCATCACCCACGGCGGAGATCAGATGCACATCGCGGCCCAACAGGGCGAGGTTGTGGGCCACATTGCGCCCCACGCCGCCCGCAGAACACTGAATGCTGCCGGGGTTGGAAGCCGGCTGCGGGTAATGGATATCCGCCATGCCGCGGATATCCATATTGATGGCGCCAAACACCACGCAGTAATCCTGCTCGGTCAGAATGTAGCCTTTGCCTTTGATAAGCCCCTTACGCATCAGGTCCATAATATGGGCGGCGACGCGTGAACGGCTGATTTGCAGGATATCGCCTATCTCATTTTGCTGAATCAATGGGTTGCTGCGCAGGATTTGTAATATCTGTTTTTCCCTGTCATTCATTTACGCCGCGGCCTCTTCATTTTGTTGAGCTTTCAGCCAGGCAATCTCTTCTGCCCAGATGTCCGGGTTGATGGTTTCCAGAATAAGTGGAATACCGTCGAAACGATCGTCTTGCATGATCCAGCGGAAGGCATCATGACCAATATTGCCTTCACCCAGACTGTGGTGGCGGTCAACGCGGCTGGCAAAGGCGCTTTTGGCATCATTCAGGTGCATACCACGCAGGTAGTTGAAGCCCACCACGCGTTCAAATTCGGCGAATACCTTAGCGGTGCTGTCGGTTGTGCGCAGATCATAGCCAGCAGCGAACGCGTGGCAGGTATCAATGCACACGCCGACGCGGGATTTATCTTCCACGCCGTCGATGATGGCGGCGAGGTGCTCAAAGCGGAAACCGAGGTTGCTCCCCTGGCCTGCGGTGTTTTCGATAACCGCGGTCACGCCTTTGGTTTGCGCGAGCACAATATTGATGGATTCGGCGATACGGGCCAGGCACTTATCTTCGTCGATTTGCATCAGATGGCTGCCGGGATGGAAGTTCAGCAGCGTCAGCCCCAGTTGTTCGCAGCGTTGCACTTCATCCAGAAACGCGTCGCGGGATTTCTCCAGCGCCTCTTCAACCGGGTGGCCCAGGTTAATCAGGTAGCTGTCGTGGGGCAGAATTTGTCCCGGCTGATAGTGGTATTTTTCACAGGCGGTTTTGAATTCATCAATCGTCTCGGTGGTGAGTGGCGCGGCACGCCATTGACGCTGATTTTTTGTGAACAGGGCAAACGCAGTGGCTTCAATTTCTGCTGCGCGGATGGCGGCATTGGCCAGACCGCCCGCGGCGCTGACATGCGCTCCGATGTATTTCATGTAAAGACTCCTGTTAAACCCGCCATACGCTTCATCCTTCACACTGCATCGTTGTTGGCTTCACTCACTCACCCCGTCACGCACTTTTGTACGCTCCGGGGATTCTTTCATTTGCCGCCTTGATGCAACGCGAGGGATTTTGCGTAATTAAAAAAACATTTTCCAATAATAGCGGGTTAACAGGAATCAGACGTAAGGTTTTATGCCATCACATGGTGCACCAGCAGGTTAATTGCACCGCCACCGACAATCAGCCAGACAAACAGCGCCAGTGCCATCAGCAATGGTTTCGCACCGGCCTTTTTCAACGCACTGATATGCGTCGTCAATCCCAGGGCGGCCATCGCCATTGCCAGAAGGACTGTATCGACGGTAATCAGTACATTGACCACGCTTTGCGGCAGCAGGTGGAACGAGTTAAACACCGCCACCAGGATAAACAGCACCGCAAACCACGGGATGGTAATTTTGCTTTTTTCGCCGTCTGCGGCAGGATAAAGCTGTTTGACCCGGGATGCGAGCAGAATCAGGAACGGGGCCAGCATCATCACGCGCAGCATTTTGGCAATCACCGCCGCGTTCTCGGCGTCAGGACTCACCGCATGTCCGGCGGCCACGACCTGCGCCACTTCATGCATGGTTGAACCCATATAGATGCCGTATGCTTCCGGGCTGAACCAGTGTGCCAGCAGCGGATATATGGCCGGGTAGATGAAAATCGCCAGCGTACCGTAGATAACCACGGTGGCGACGGCCACGGTCACTTTGCTGGATTCGGCTTTAACCACCGGTTCGGTCGCCAGCACGGCCGCTGCGCCGCAAATACTGCTGCCTGCGCCAATCAGCCAGCTGGTTTTTCTGTCGAGCCCGAACACCTTCTGGCCGAGCAAACAGGCCAGCAGAAAGGTGCTGGAAAGTGTCAGAATATCGATAGCAATGCCGCAGACGCCCACTTCTGCAATTTGCGAAAATGTCAGACGGAAGCCATAAAGAATGATACCGAGGCGCAACAAATGCTGTTTTGACCACAATACCCCTGCATCACAATGACCGGTGATGCGAGGGTAAAGCGTGTTGCCTGCGGCGATGCCGAATAAAATCGCCAGCGTCAGGGCGCTAAAACCCGCACCTGCGACCGAAGGAATATTACCCAGCCACAATGCCAGCCCGGCGATGAACGCACTGAGTAACAGACCCGGTGCGAACAGCGCAATGTATTTCTTGTGTGGAAAATGATGTGTGATTTCGGTCATAACCTTCTCCTTTCTCTGGATAAAAGGTTACGGCGCTCTGGCTTAAAGGTAAAATTGATTATATGTTTATAATTAATCTTTATAAGTGGTAAGCGACCCTTGCCCCGACGGTGAAAATTTATGCATATCACATTACGGCAGCTCGAAGTTTTCGCCGAGGTGCTCAAGAGCGGTTCCACGACCCAAGCCTCGCAAATGCTGTCTTTATCGCAATCGGCGGTCAGTGCCGCGTTGACCGATCTTGAAGGCCAGCTCAGCGTTCAGCTCTTCGATCGTGTCGGTAAACGGCTGGTGGTGAACGAGCACGGTCGCTTGCTCTATCCCCGTGCGCTGGCGCTGCTGGAGCAGGCAACGGAAATCGAGCAGCTGTTTCGTGAAGAGAACGGGGCGATCCGCGTTTATGCCAGCAGCACGATTGGTAACTACATCCTGCCGGAGATCATCGCCCACTATCGGCGGGATTTTCCCGCTCTGCCGCTGGATATGAGCGTGGGCAATAGCCAGGACGTGATCAACGCGGTGGCGGATTTTCGCGTCGATATTGGCCTGATAGAAGGACCATGCCATACGGCGGAGATCATCGCAGAACCCTGGCTTGAAGATGAGCTGGTGGTGTTCGCGCCGCCGGATTCCCCGCTGTTGCAAGGGGAGGTTACGCTGTCGCGGCTGGCCGCTGCGCCGTGGATCCTGCGTGAGCGTGGCTCCGGTACGCGTGAAATTGTCGATTATCTGCTGCTGTCCCATTTGCCGGAGTTTCATCTCGGCATGGAACTGGGTAACTCCGAGGCTATCAAACACGCGGTGCGCCATGGGCTTGGCATCAGCTGTCTGTCACGGCGGGTGATTGCCGAACAGCTCGACGCCGGCTCGCTGGTGGAAGTGCCCATTCCGTTGCCCCGCCTGGTGCGCACCCTGTGGCGCATCCACCACCGACAAAAGCATCTTTCCAGTGCACTGAATCGCTTTTTGCGTTATTGCGAGATTTGATTGCACCAGCAACAGGCAGTTGCACTATTATGGTGCTTGTCTGCCTGCCTTTATCTCTCCTTTATAACTGCTTAGCCCTGCTGTAGCGGGGGCATTTGCGGTTTTATCTCGTTGGCACATTAGTTGCAGAAAGTGATTCAAAGAATCTTTTGTTTCATTAGCGATGAGGTGACGAGAATGAAGAAGTGGATGATGGCAGCGGCGGGTGCGGCATTAATGTTGTCCTGTGCAGGGCAGGCGATGGCCGATCAGTTACAGGATATCCAAAAACGCGGCGTGCTGCGCGTGGCGGTTCCGCAGGACTTCCCGCCGTTTGGCTCGGTGGGAACCGATCTTAAGCCGCAGGGTTACGATATCGACATGGCCGAGTATCTGGCCAAAGAAATGAAGGTGAAGGTGGAACTGGTGCCGGTCACCAGCGCCAACCGCGTTCCTTATCTGCAAACCAACAAAGTTGACCTGGTCATCTCCAGCCTTGGCAAGAATGCCGAGCGTGAAAAAGTGATCGACTTTAGCCGCGCCTATGCGCCGTTCTTCCTTGGGGTGTTTGGTCCGAAAGACGCCACTCTGGCAGATGCGGCCGCGCTGAGCGGTAAATCAGTGGGCGTGACCCGTGGTGCGGTGGAAGACATGGTGTTAAGCGATCTGGCACCGAAAGATGCCGACGTCAAACGCTACGAAGATAACAACACCACCATCTCTGCCTATCTTTCCGGGCAGGTGCAGTACATGGCGACAGGTAATGTTGTGGTGGCCGCGATTGCCCGCCAGAACCCGGAAAAAGCGCCGGTCAGCAAATTTATGCTCAAAGACTCGCCGTGCTTTATCGGGCTTAAGAAAAACGAGCCTGCGCTGAAAGCCGAAGTCGACAAGCTAATTGAACAGGCGCTGAAAGACGGCACACTCAATAACTTCTCGCAGAAATGGATGCAGGCACCGCTGCCCGCCTCGCTGGGCGCGTAAGGGCCTGGCATGACGACGACGCTTGATTTTGCCGCGCTGTGGCCGTTCTGGCCGCAGCTGCTCGCGGGGCTGTGGACCACCTTAACCTTAACCATTCTGGCGACCGTCGGCGGCGTGTCGCTGGGGATTCTGGGCGCGGCGCTGCGTAGCGGTAAGCCATCGCTGGCCAGCCATATCTGGGGCGCTTACGTCGAGGTTATTCGTAATACGCCGTTCGTGGTGCAGCTCTTCTTTATCGTTTTCGGCCTGCCCAGTCTTGGGCTGAAATTAACGGCAGGCGAGGCGGCGTTGATCGCCATGCTGGTGAACCTGGGGGCTTACAGCACGGAGATTATCCGTGCCGGGATTCAGGTGGCACCAAAAGGGCAGTGGGAAGCGGCGCGGGTACTTGGGCTTACAAGAACGCAGACCTTTATCCGCGTGATTCTGCCGCCGTCGCTGCGGCGCATTTATCCGGCGCTGGTCAGCCAGTGCATTATCGTGATGTTGGGATCGTCGGTGGTGTCGCAGGTCTCCTATGAAGAGCTGACGTTTGCCGCAAACCTGATCCAGTCGCGTACGTTTTTGAGTTTTGAAGTGTATCTGATCACCACATTGCTGTATCTGGCGCTGTCACTGCTGATGCGTCAGGTGTTGATGGCGGCGGGAAGAAAGTGGTTGGGGAGCGAGAGTTGATGAGTACATTTACCGACTGGGATATTCTGCGCAACCTGCTGCTGGCAGCGCGCTGGACTTTGCTGCTGTCGCTGATCGCCTTTGTCTGCGGCACGCTAGTGACGCTGCCGCTGCTGGTATTACGCATTAGCCGCTGGCGCTGGCCGAAACGTTTTATTAGCGCCTATGCCGCGCTTTTCCAGGGCACGCCGCTGCTGATGCAGCTCTTTCTGGCGTTCTTCGGTATCGCGCTATTCGGCATCGACGTAAGCCCGTGGACGGCGGCCACGCTGGCGCTGACGTTATTTACCAGCGCCTTCCTGCTGGATATCTGGTACGGCAGCATCAAAGCGTTGCCGAAAGGGCAGTGGGAAGCCTGTCGCTGCCTGGGATTGAGTTTCACTCAGACGCTGTTTCGTGTGATTGCCCCGCAGGCCATTCGTATTGCTATTGCGCCGACGGTCGGGTTTTCCGTGCAGGTGATAAAGGGCACGGCGCTGGCGTCGATCATCGGCTTCGTCGAGCTGACCAAAGCGGGCACCATGCTGAACAATGTCACCTTTGCACCGTTTAAAGTGTTTGGCCTGGTTGCGCTGGGCTATTTCCTGATGTGTTACCCGCTGTCGCGCTACAGCCGTTATCTGGAGAAGAAATTCCATGCCGCTCATCACCATTAATGACGTGCAAAAATACTATGGCGAGAACCATGTGCTCAAAGGCGTAAGCCTGGATATCGAAATGGGCGAAGTGGTGTCGATCATCGGGCGCAGCGGTTCCGGGAAAAGTACCTTGCTGCGCTGTATGAACGGGCTTGAAGGCTACCAGGACGGCAGTATTAAACTCGGCGGGATGACGGTCACCGACCGGGAGTCGCAGGCGCGAGAGATTAGCCGCTCGGTGGGAATGGTGTTCCAGAGTTTTAATCTCTTCCCTCATATGACCGCGCTGGAGAACGTCATGCTGGCACCGCGTCGGGTGCTGAAACTGCCGGCGGATGAATGCCGTAAGCTGGCGATCGAGATGCTGGAAAAAGTCGGTCTCGGGGAGCGAATCGATTATTACCCGTCGAATTTATCGGGCGGGCAACAGCAGCGCGTGGCGATTGCCCGTGCGCTGGCGATGAAACCGAAAGTGCTACTGTGCGACGAGATAACCTCGGCGCTGGATCCGGAACTGGTGGGGGAGGTGTTGCGCGTACTGGAGCAGCTCGCCGCCGAGGGGATGACCCTGATTCTGGTGACCCATGAGATGAGTTTTGCCCGCGAAGTGGGCGACCGGGTGGTGTTTATGCATCAGGGAAAAGTATGGGAGCAGGGGGAAAGTAAGTCGTTCTTTACCCAGCCGAAGACGCCGGAATTGCAGCAATTTATCGCCTCGGTGCGGGGGTTGAATTAGGTCTTTCTGTTTTCCCCCCACGCTAACCCAATGAGGGGGAAAATGCGGCTCTGGTGGTCATTCCGTTCACCTTATATTCTTTGCTTTTCTGTCGCGACAGAACCCGTGAACTTGCCAGGGTGACTCACCGCCACCACCCTGGCGACCCGGGCTCCCGGCCAGGAAAATCGCCGCTTCGCGGTCCACTCGTCTTATGCCGTCTGACTTTCGGGTCGGGGACCAGCTTGGATCCTTGTAGGCTATCCCCTCCGCCCGCGTCCCTGCGGGCGGCCCCGGTCAGCCGTCAACGCCTCATCGATTTTCAGCCGGACCCAGTCATCGCTGTAACTGTTTCATTCTCATTAGCGGTGTTATCGCTGTAAAACGTAATATTACTGGGGATCCCTCAGCCCTGGGGGAGAGGGGACTGCCTGGTGCGGTTTTCACCCTCGCCCCTATGGGGAGAGGGCTGGGGTGAGGGGTATCATCCACTGCTTTACTTATAATCCACTGGCTATCATGAAGGTCTCTAATAAGACGTGGATTGTGCCGGAAGGAAGCCATTTCGTTTGCTACAATCGCGCCTCATTTTTTGGATGGATAGCATTTTCTTATGGTTTCCGAAACGAATACCACACAAGCGCCCACGCTTCGCCGTGAACTCAAGGCGCGTCACCTGACGATGATCGCGATTGGCGGATCAATCGGTACAGGGTTGTTTGTCGCATCAGGGGCGACGATTTCTCAGGCAGGCCCAGGCGGCGCGCTGTTCTCCTATATTCTTATCGGTCTGATGGTGTATTTCCTGATGACCAGCCTTGGCGAGCTGGCGGCGTATATGCCGGTTTCTGGCTCTTTCGCGACCTACGGTCAGCAATACGTTGAAGAAGGTTTTGGCTTCGCGCTGGGCTGGAACTACTGGTACAACTGGGCCGTCACCATTGCCGTTGACCTGGTGGCTTCGCAACTGGTGATGACCTGGTGGTTCCCGGATACGCCAGGCTGGATCTGGAGCGCCGTGTTCGTGTGCGTGATCTTCTTGCTGAACTACATCTCCGTTAAAGGCTTCGGCGAAGCGGAATACTGGTTCTCGCTCATCAAAGTGGCCACCGTTATCATCTTTATCGTCGTTGGCGTGATGATGATTGTCGGCATTTTCAAAGGCACCCAACCTGTGGGCTGGAGCAACTGGACGACGGGCGATGCGCCGTTTGCCGGAGGCTTTGCGGCGATGATTGGCGTGGCGATGATTGTTGGCTTCTCCTTCCAGGGTACCGAGCTGATTGGTATCGCGGCGGGTGAATCCGAAGACCCGGAGAAGAACATTCCGCGCGCGGTGCGTCAGGTGTTCTGGCGTATTCTGCTGTTCTATGTGTTCGCAATCCTGGTTATCAGCCTGATCATTCCTTATACCGATCCGAGCCTGCTGCGTAACGATGTGAAAGACATCAGCGTCAGCCCGTTCACCCTGGTATTTGAACATGCGGGTCTGCTGTCTGCGGCGGCGGTGATGAATGCCGTTATCCTGACGGCGGTACTGTCGGCGGGTAACTCCGGTATGTACGCTTCCACCCGTATGCTCTATACCCTGGCCTGTGACGGTAAAGCGCCGCGTATTTTCGCCAAACTGTCGAAAGGCGGTGTGCCGCGTAACGCGCTGTATGCTACCACTGTGATCGCGGGGCTGTGCTTCCTGACCTCCATGTTTGGCAACCAGACCGTTTACCTGTGGCTGCTGAACACCTCCGGTATGACGGGCTTTATCGCCTGGCTGGGGATTGCCATCAGCCATTACCGTTTCCGTCGTGGTTACGTGATGCAGGGCAACGATCTGAATAATCTGCCGTACCGTTCAGGTTTCTTCCCGCTGGGACCGATTTTCGCGTTCGTTCTGTGCCTGATCATCACCCTGGGCCAGAACTATCAGGCGTTCCTGGCCGATACCATTGACTGGGGTTCCGTTGCGGCAACCTACATTGGTATTCCGCTGTTCCTGATCATCTGGTTTGGCTACAAGTTCTCGAAAGGCACCCGCTTTGTCAGCTACAAAGATATGGTGTTCCCGGAACGCTTTAAGAAGTAACGAATACTTCTTCTGTCGTGACCAATAAAAACGCCCCGGCAATCTGTCGGGGCGTTTTGCTTATCAGGCCTGTGGGGCCAGGGAATTCCCTTACACTTCTTTTTTGCTGACAAAACTGCCGTTTTGCGACTATCGAAGATAGCCCCCTGTCTGTCTCAATACTTTCTCACTCGCGCCCAGACTGGTCTGCACTGGGTGCAATATTGTTCAGAGAGAGAAAGGATGATACGACGATACGGAATGGCGCTGCTGCTGGTTTGCCTGATGATGGTGCCGGTGGGGGTGAAAGCGGCGTGCGGTTTTAAAAGTGGAACCAGTAATATGACCGAGGCCAAATCGCTCACTATGCCAGTCGATGTTTCTATATCGGTCATGTCGACTGCTACCGTGGGGCAAAAGGTCTTCGAGCAGGACATTTAATTGTCAGGTATGAGAAAGGTGAGCATAACCTGCAATAATTTGACTGCTTTTTTTTATACAACATGCTTTCTCTTTCACCCCTACTCTAACCGTGTTTGACAGCGTTACTTACCCGACCGGGGGGCGGGGATTGGTATTCGATTCAGACAAGTATATGGTGATTTTCCGGGGACGATGTACTCTGTCGGCTGTTTATTCGCCAGGACCTGTACATGGAATTCCAGGGGTGCTATCTCATCATTTTATCTGGTCAAAAGGGGCCCGGTGACACCGGGAGTGATTGATATGAGCACCTTCCCGGAATTGGTTTTCAGCATGGGGCAAAGCGGCAACATGGTAGAGATCTAGCGGATCAAAATGTCCGGCACTGTTACAGTGACGGTGCCCACCTGTAATATTATTACCACCAGTAAAGCGATGACCGTGAATCTGGGTAAGCATAAAGTCGCAAATTTCAGCAGCACGGGCAGCGTAAGCGGGTGGGTGGATGCCAGTATTCATCTTGAAGGCTGCGGCCAGTTTTACGGTACGGCGACCAGCAGCTGGGCCACGTTTGACGGGACAAATTTGAATTCGACCAACGCGCTGACCCCCAACCAGCTTAGCATTACGATGACCCCGCGTGATGGAGTGGTGAGTGTGTCAGGGAAGGGCGTGATGAAAATCAAACAGCAGCAGGGCGCTGCGGTGGGGTTTGGTATTCAGCTCTCCCGTAGCCAGAGCGCCGCCGGGGTGATGAATTTAAGCGGAGCCTCTTATACGTATACTGACCCGTTACCTAGATAGTGTCGTCACGAGGATAAAAATCATTGATAATAGGGCCTTCTAATCAGAAGGCCCTATTATCATGACT
>NZ_CBFFRL010000168.1:0-10799 GCF_965644215.1 Phytobacter sp. V69 | reverse complement strand
TATCGGTAGTTAACCCTTCCTCCTACACTCTCCACAATCATGTCCGAGCGTTGCACTTATTATCTGAATTCGCGGTTAACGTGCCTGAAAAGATGATGTGGCTCAGGAATAATGCGTACGTATGTGGCGACCGAAGATGTTCAATAATAATATTCGTCAGAGCTATAATTAATCGTATCGTCTTCATCGTCTTCAATCATTTCCTCCGAGTCGTACGATATCATACGTGTATATTCATCATATCCAATGACAACATATTGCGGATTGCCTTCTTCATCATTAATAAATTGAATGGTCATAAACGTGCTCCGTTGTGATTAAACATACCCAATAAGTGCCGTCCTGCCTGGCCTGCGGGTGTTAAGGTGCTGCCTGTCAGTAAAATTTTTTTTGAGTGTCTTTAGTGATAACGTATTGATTATTTATGGCATCGCGAACGGTATTTCTGAGGTGATATTATTTTAGCGAGGTATGCTAAAGGGTAGCCGTGAGTCTGTAAATAATTATATTAGTAAATGAATTCTGAATTTAAACTGTTTTATATTTTCTGCATCGCTGTTACTTTTTATTTTTTATTTAAAAAAGCCTCTGTGAATAACAGAGGCTTATCGTATCTCAGGCGTTGGCCCCGCCGTCCACGTCAATCCCGGTCCCGGTGATGTGTTTTGCCGCCGGGCTGGCGAGGAAGGTCACCGCGTCGGCGATATCTTCCGCCTTACCGTAATGCCCAAGGGCAATCAGCTGGCGCTGGGTTTCTGCCCCTTCACCATCGGCCGGGTTCATGTCGCTATCGGTTGGGCCAGGATGTACCAGGTTGACGGTGATGCCACGCGGGCCAAGATCGCGCGCCAGACCACGGGTTAACGAGTTCAGGGCGGATTTGGTCATCGAGTAGACCGCAATCCCCGGCAGCGGCACGTGATTCGCCAGGCAACTGCCGATGTTGATAATGCGTCCACCGTCAGGCAGATGAGCAAGCGCTGCCTGGGTGGCGAAAACGACCCCGCGGATATTCACGTCGATCAGGGCGTCGATATCCTCCTCGGACATCTCTTCCAGCGAACCGCCGCGTGCAATCCCGGCGTTGTTCACCAGAATATCCAGTCCCCCCAGTTGTTCGACCGCTGACGCAACCGCTGCACGGATAGCCTGCGGACTGGCGCTGTCGGCCTGAATAGCCGCACCGTTGCGGCCGAGAGCACGGATTTCATCAGCAACGGCCTGGGCTTTCTCTGCTGACTTTTCATAAGTAATGGCAACGTCTGCACCCGCCTGTGCCAGTGACAGGGCGATGGCTTTACCTAAACCACGGCTTGCGCCCGTAACCAGCGCGCGTTTTCCAGCAAGTGAAAATGACATGGTGACTCCTGAGTTAATTTATGTGTCGATTGATACATAATTAAAGTAAACGCTCTTCCATGAATTCGTCAATGGTATTAATATACCGATCAGCACAAAATATCTGGAGGCGACAGTGAGCCGGGGTAGACCACGCGAATTTGACCGTACAGAAGCGCTGAATCAGGCTATGAAAATCTTCTGGCAGAAGGGGTATACCGCCACGTCCATGAACGATTTGTACGAGGCGATGGGCATTAAATCGCCCAGTTTGTATGCGGCGTTTGGCAGTAAAGAAGATTTATACGAAGAGGTGCTGCTGCACTACGAGCAGTCCGTTGCGCCCGTTATCTGGGGACATATGTCGACAGAGCCCTCGCCGCGCCAGGCGGTGTGGCTGTGGCTGGAGCGCTCTGCGGAAGTCCTGACGCGCACCGACATGCCGCACGGTTGTATGGTGACGCTTTCGGCGGTGGGTAGTGAAGGGAACGATCGTCTGGGGGAGATTGTCCGGCGGCTGCGTACGAGCGGTATCGACCTGCTAAAAGCGCGTCTGCTTGAGGCACAGCAGCAGGGCGATTTACCTGCTTCCGTGGATATCGACGCCCTGACGCGCCTCTATATCAGCGTCCAGCAGGGGATGTCGATTCAGGCCCGCGATGGCGCAGGCCGTGAAACGCTATTGAGCATTGCCCGTATGGCGATGATTATGTGGCCCGCCTGAATTAGCGGGCGAAATGCTCAACTTTTTCAAACGCGGCGCGCAGGGTGGCAGGCGTTAGTTCACCCGGTAAATAGTGGATAGATTCCACCGGGCGCAGGGTATGGGCAATCACGCGGTCCAGTTCTGCGTGGTTGTTGATGTCCACATCCAGCGCGGCCAGGGTGGTCGGCAGGTTAAAGCGCTGGTAGGCGTTCACTAACTGTGTGAGCACGTCATCCTGGCCGAGCAGGGCGCTTTGTACCAGAATGCCGTAGGCCACTTTCGTTCCGTGCAGGAATTTTTCTGTCTGCGGCAGAACGGTTAAACCGTTATGCACCGCATGCGCGGCAGCGACACGGGTATAGCGCTCGCCGAGTCCACCGACCATGCCGCCGCCAGCGATAATCGCATCCACCACATCACGAAACGCCTGCGTCACTTCACCACGCGCCTGATCTGCTAATGCTTCTTCACTGCTGTCGAGCAGCACATCGCGAATCGCCAGCGCGTTGTTAATCCCCAGACGTACGGTCAGCGACAGATTTTCTGGCTCAGGCGCCAGTACCACCGCTTCATACCATTTCGCCAGCGTATCGCCGATCCCCGCCAGTAGGTATTCCGCCGGCGCGTTGAGAATAATTTGCGGCTCAACCAGCACCAGGAAGTTGGCGTCATCGAAAATTTCGAACTGCAATGCCTGACCGGCGTCGTTGTACCAGACGGAGAGCGGTGTCCAGGCCGCGCAGGTTGCGGCAATGGTCGTAATTGCCACCACTGGCAAACCAAGACGGCGCGCCAGGGCTTTGCTGGTATCGAGCAGCGCTCCGCCGCCCACGCCAATCACCACAGTACGGTCATCTCCGGCTTCACGCGCCAGCTCTGCCACATCCGTTTCACTGCAATGGCCTTTGAACAACACGTGTCTGGCACCCGGCGCGTTGAAGCTTTCTGGCAGGAAAGGACGGGCACCTTCGATGGCGCGCTCGCCGTAAATCCAGATAGCGCGGGAAAGTTGCTCCTGGGTATAGAAATCATGCAGGTGCGCCAGACTGCCCTCGTGAGAGAAATAATTGGCCGGGCCAGTGACGACGCGAATATTAGTGTTGCTCATTTGTTGTGTCCTTGTGTACTATCGCTACCTGATGTTATGTCTGGACATCCGGATGGCTAATATTATTTTGCTTTATCTTATGCCTTTTCCGTCGTTGCCAGTCAAGGCTGCCTATGAAAAATTCATCAAATAAACTTAATTATCAGGAACTCGCGTCGGATGAGTACTCACCACCTCGAAATGCGCTCTGTAAGCCTTGCGTTTGGCGGGTTTAGCGCATTGTCGCACGTTGATTTCACTCTGAATGGTGGTTCGGTGCATGCGTTAACCGGGGCGAACGGTGCCGGCAAATCAACCCTTATGGCGGTGCTGTGCGGAACGCACGATCACTATGAAGGTGAAATTGCCATTAATAACCAGGTCGTGTCGATTCGCTCCCCGCGCGATGCGAAGCTGCTGGGCATTCACCTGGTGCAGCAGGAAGTGGACGTCGCGCTGATTCCTGGGCTGTCGATTGCCGAAAACATCATGCTCGACCAGCTTGCCGAGGCCGGTCATGCGTATCACTGGGGTGATGTGCGTAAGCGGGCACGTGAGGCGCTGGCGCAGCTGGATGTGGTGATGGATGTTCGTCGCTCAATTGACACCTGTAGCCTGGCGGAAAAACAGCAGATTTTGCTGGCCCGCGCGTTGTCGCACCACTGCCGTTTCCTTATTCTGGACGAACCCACCGCGCCGCTCGATCAACACGAAAGTGAGCGCTTGTTCACCGTGGTCCGCCGCCTGCAACAGCAGGGCATCGGCGTGGTGTTTATCTCCCACCGCATTCATGAACTGAAAGCCATTTGCGACACACTGACCGTGCTGCGCGACGGCAAGCTGATTGAGTCCGGCCCGATGGCGGAACTCAGCGGCGAGCAGATCGTCGAGAAAATGCTCGGGCATGAGCTCAGCGACATCTATCCGCCGAAGCGCCCGCCGCACAGCGATGAGGTACTGCTGAGTATTGACGGTCTGCACGACGAACAACTGCTGAAAGATATCTCTCTGCGCCTGCGCAAAGGGGAGATCCTCGGTATTGCCGGTCTGGCGGGAGCAGGGAAAACCGAACTGTGCAAAGCACTGTTTGGCGCGACCAAAAGCAAGGTGACGCGCGGTGAGCTTAACAGCCAAC
This sequence comes from Phytobacter sp. V69, assembly GCF_965644215.1. NCBI lineage: Bacteria > Pseudomonadati > Pseudomonadota > Gammaproteobacteria > Enterobacterales > Enterobacteriaceae > Phytobacter > Phytobacter sp. V69. The sequence continues at coordinate 6,533 of NZ_CBFFRL010000168.1, read as the reverse complement.
CGTGGCGCCCGCGCGACCCGGCCGATTCCGTCTTTCGCGGTATGGCGCTGGTACCGGAAGAACGCCGCAAAGAGGGCATCTTTATTGAAGAGCCTATCGCCATGAACCTCTCGGTCAGTGCTGATAACACCTTTTCTCGCTGGAGCCTGTTTGGGCATCGCCAGGCGTGGCGCTGGGCGCAGGAAGTGATTGCCCGCGTTGGCGTGCGCACCACCGGCCCGGCGCAAATCCTGCGTCGTCTTTCCGGCGGCAACCAGCAAAAAGTGGCGATTGGCAAATGGCTGCGCGGCAATGCCAACGTGGTGATTTTTGACGAGCCGACCAAAGGCGTTGATGTGAAGGCCAAAACTGACCTGTTCCAGCTGATTGACGGCCTGGCGCGGGAAGGGAAAGGCGTGATTTATGCCTCCGGGGAGTTTTCCGAACTGGTGGGCCTGTGTGACCGTATTTGTGTGCTCTGGGATGGGCGCATTGTCGCAGAAGTGAAGGGCGAGGAGGCCCGCGAAGAGACATTACTTTATTTTTCCACCGGAGGAACGGCAGCGTGAGCAAAGCCCTTTCAGTTAAGGCTGCGGTGTCATCCCGTCAGCAATTTTTTGATTTTCTTTATAAATGGGGCATGTTGCTGACCGTTGTCGCGCTGGTTGCCATCTTTGGCGTGGCCTCCGATAACTTCCTCGACCCGTTCAACATCATCAACATCTTGCGTTCCATCGCCATTGTGACGGTGATTGCCATCGGCGTGTCGATTTCGCTGACCATCGGCGGCTTCGATCTCTCGGTGGGCTCTACCGCGTCGCTGGCGAATGCGCTGGTGATTTCGCTCTTCGTCTGGCACGGCTTTGGCACCACCGAGGCCATCCTGGTGACGCTGGCTCTCTGTACGCTGGTGGGTCTGTTTAACGCCTTTCTGATTGTGATACTGCGCATTCCCGACATGCTGGCCACCCTCGGCAGTCTGTTTGTGATTCAGGGCGTGGCGATGACCTACAGCTACGGCGGTTCGATCACCGAAAACATGGTACTGCCGAGTGGCGATATGGCCCAAGGAACCATTCCGGCGGCATTTGGCCTGCTGGGACAGGTGCCGACCATCGTCATCATCATGCTGGTAGTCACCGTTCTGGCGCAGTTGGGGCTGTCGCTGACCACCCACGGACGCCGGATGTACGCCATTGGCGGTAATCCGGAGGCCGCGCGTTTATCCGGCATCCGCACCACCCGCTACAAAGTGGCGGCCTATGTGATGGCCTCACTGCTGGCCGGTCTTGGCGGCATTCTGCTGGCGTCACGCATCGGTTCTTCACAGGTCAATGCGGGCGGCGGCTATCTGATGGATGCGGTCGCGGCGGCGTGGATTGGTTTCTCGCTGGCGGGTTCCGGCAAGCCGAATTCGCTCGGCACGCTGGTGGGCGCGGTGATTCTCGGGGTGCTGTCAAACGGCCTGGTGATGCTTTCTGTACCGTATTACGCCATGGACATTATTAAGGGGCTGGTGCTGGCCGGTGCCCTTGCGTTGACTTACTTCCAGCGTCGTTAATTATTCAGGGGATAACAGATGAAAAAGATAGCACTCTCTTTACTGACGCTGGGTTTACTGAGCGCACTGCCGGGTTATGCGGCCACGCCTGCACCGGTTCCGGATGCCATTGCCAGCCATAACGGCCCGATTCGTATCGCGCTGATTCGTAACCTCGGTTCCGATGACAATACCACCCAGTTTGTTTCCGGTGCATTGCAGGAAGGCAAAAAACTCGGTTTTAAAGTCAGCACCTTCCTGAGCAACGGCGACGATGCTAAATTCCAGGACTTTATCAACCAGGCGATCAGCCAGAAATATGACGGCATTATCCTGTCTCAGGGCCGTGACCCGTACTCTACGGCGCTGATCAAAAAAGCGGTGGATGCCGGGATTAAAGTCTCTGTGTTTGATACCGCCGTGAACGGTGACATCCCGGGCGTGACCGTTACCCAGCAGGATGATGCCTCTCTGACCAAACTTTCCTTCGGCGCGCTGGCAAAAGATTTCAACGGTAAAGCCAACATCATCAAACTGTGGGTCGCTGGTTTCCCGCCGATGGAGCGCCGTCATGCTGCCTATGCTGAGTTGCTGAAAGAGTATCCTGGCATCAAAGAGCTGGAATCCATTGGCGCGGTCTCGTCTGACGTGCAGGGCGATACCGCCAACAAAGTAGGCGCGGTGCTGGCGAAATACCCGAAAGGGCAGATTGATGCTATCTGGGGTACCTGGGATGCTTTCAGCCAGGGCGCCTACAAAGCGCTGAAAGAGAACGGTCGTACCGAGATCAAACTCTACAGCATCGACGTGTCCAACCAGGATCTGCAACTGATGCGTGAATCCAACAGCCCGTGGAAAGTGAGCGTGGCGGTGGATCCGAAGCTGATTGGCGCAACCAACGTGCGTCTGATTGCCAACAAGATTGCTGGCGAACCGACCCCGGCGACCTATGACTTTAAAGCGGCAGCCATTCCGCAGGCACTGCTGGCGGCACAGCCAGGTGCGGTGAACGTGGCGTCACTGGCGAAGATCATCCCGGGCTGGGGCCAGACCGAAGACTTTATCGCGCCGTGGTTCGCCACCCTGGAAGCCAAAGCGAAATAACGGACGTTGTCCCGGATGACGGCGTAAACGCCTTATCCGGGCTACGGTTTTCTCCCTCTCCGTGGGAGAGGGCCGGGGTGAGGGCAACAAACCGCACCCCTGCTTAAAAGGAACACTCATGGCAACAGAACTTCCACGCCCGGAATACAGCCGCAACATGCGGTTGATTGGTCATAGCGACCAGGGCGGACGCCCGGACGGCGTACAGCTGATGGTCCACCGTGGATTTGCCTATATCGGCCACATGGTCTCCCAGGGCTTCTCCATCGTCGACGTGCGCGACCCGAAAAATCCCAAACCCGCAGGCTACGTTCCGGCGCCACCGGGCACCTGGAATGTGCACTTACAGGCACATGACGATCTCCTGCTGGTCATTAACGCCCGCGATCTCTTCGCCGACGCCCGTTTTGCTGACGAAAAAGTCTATTACACCCGCTCGGTCGGTGACACGGTTAGCGACGTGCAGGACAAAGGCTGGAGCGCCGGGCTGCATATTTTTGATATCTCCACCCCGAACAAACCGCGCGAAATCAGCTTTCTGTCACTCAACGGGATCGGTATTCACCGTATCTGGTATGTGGGTGGGCGCTGGGCCTATGTCTCTGCGCTGATCGACGGTTTCAGCGATTATATTTTCCTGACTATCGATCTGGCGGATCCCCGCAAGCCGGAAGTGGCGGGGCGCTGGTGGCTGCCAGGCATGAACCAGGCGGCAGGCGAAACGCCGGACTGGGAAGCGGGCAAACGTTATGCGTTGCACCATGCGATTATTGCAGGCGACACTGCCTACGGTAGCTGGCGTGACGGTGGCCTGACGCTGCTGGATGTGAAAGACCGCACCGCGCCGAAGCTGATTAGCCATCGTAACTGGAGCCCGCCGTTTGGCGGTGGCACCCACACCGCGCTGCCGTTGCCGGATCGCGATCTGCTGGTGGTGCTTGATGAAGCGGTGCTCGATAATCAGGAAGACGGTGAGAAGCTGATTTGGCTGTTCGATATTCGCGAGCCGTCAAACCCGGTCAGCATTTCCACCTTCCCGCAACCGGATGAGATTGATTATGTGGCGAAAGGGGCGCACTTCGGGCCGCATAACCTGCATGAAAACCGTCCGGGGAGCTTTATCAGCTCGACGCTGATTTTCGCCACCTACCAGAATGCTGGTGTACGTGCGTATGATATTTCCAACCCGTATCGTCCGGTGGAAACCGGCGCACTGGTGCCTGCTGCACCGGCGAAGATGATGGATACGCGACCGGGCCGTCCGCAGGTGATTCAGTCCTGTGATGTGTTCGTGGATGCGCAGGGGATTATCTACAGCACGGATTACAACGGTGGGCTGTCGGTGATTGAGTATTTGGGATGAGTGCGGTCTGATGCCCTCACCCCGGCCCTCTCCCACAGGGAGAGGGAGAAAAACGGCACTCAACTATACTGGCGCACTCGCGCAATCAACTCATCAACACTATCAATACGCGGCGCAATCACAATCAGCGCCTTGCCCAGGGAAATCGCGTGGCGCAGGCACTCATGGCGCATCTCTTCATCATTGATGGTGTCAATGTCTGCCACGTGCGACAGCCCGACCGAGCGGCGAATCAGCTCCGTACCACAAAAACCGACCGCATCGGCCCATACCTTTTTCAGAAACTCCGACACGTAGCCCGGCACTCCGAGCGCCGCATCGCGGCCTTTCTCCGTTGCCAGCGCCTGGAAGCGCCCGGCGAAGGTTGCCCACAGCTCCTGAATATCATTCAGACGCTGTTCGCGCGCGGCGGCGGCATCGCGAATGCCAAGCTGACCCGGCAAGCCGCAGTAGTTCAGCAGCAGGTTACCGATAGCGGTACCGATATCAAAACCGATCGGGCCGAAGTAACCAAATTCCGCGTCGATCGCTTTCAGGCTGCCTTCGGCAACGAAAATCGACCCGCTGTGGATATCGCCGTGCAGCAGCGCTTCGGCATGCGAGAAGAAACGGTGCTTAAGGGAGGCCACTGCCAGTCTCAGTTGGGTATCCTGACGCAGGGCTTCGACATCCGCTTCCAGCGCAGCCGGGTAATTGTTGCGCTCGTGAACCATGTAGGGATCGTTAAAGAACAGGTCTTCGGTGATCTCACACATTTCCGGGTTAACAAACTGCGCGACCTGCGCTTTTTTGACGTGTGGATGCAGGTAAAAATCGCTGGTATGAAAAAGCGTCTGTGCCAGATATTCTCCCAGCTGGCGCGCCGCCTGTGGGTAGTAGGTGCCTTTGATCAGCTCGCCGCGCCAGATGCGATGGTCAGAGAGATCTTCCATCACCATCACCGCCAGCTCCGGGTCGTAATGCAGAATATTCACCGTATGCGCCGGGGCGTGTTTGTAATGCTCCACCAGGGTCTGAGCTTCCAGACGGGCGCGGTCCAGTGTCAACGGCCAGGATTCGCCCACACAGCGCACGTAGGGCAGAGCTTGTTTGACGATAATGCGGCTGACACCCTGAGCGTCAAAAATCTTGAACACCAGATTAAGGTTACCGTCGCCCACCTCCTGCGCTTCAACCAGCTCGGACGGGTTGTCCAGACCACCAAATTGTTGTGCGTACGCCACGGCGTCCTGGGCGTTGAAGGTACGGTATTGCGACATTGCCTTTTCCTCTTGTTCTTATGCTAATAAAGCCATTCAGACGTCTATACATCCGGACTTCATCCTGACACAATACGATACAACAACGCAACAGGGATTTAACGCTATGCAGTCATTACAGACCACCAGCCTGCGGGTAACCGAAAACCAATTATTTATTCTCGACCAGCAGGCCCTGCCGCAGGAGAAACGCTGGCTCCCGGCGGATTCGGTAGCATTGTTGGTGGGGCATATTCATGCGCTACGCGTACGCGGCGCGCCGCTGATTGGCCTTTCCGCCAGCCTGTTACTGGCGCTGCTGGCAGAAAAGGGCGAAAGCCGTGAATCTCTGGCACAGTCGCTGGAAACCCTGCGTGCTTCCCGCCCGACGGCGGTGAACCTGATGAATAACCTTGATCGTATGAAGCTGGCGCTGGCGCAGGAAAACCATGTTGCGGCGCTGGCGGCGGAAGCGTTGCGTTTGATTGATGAAGACAAAGCCCTGTGCGACAGCATCGCGCAGGCGGGTAGCATACTGGTGAAACCGGGCAGTCGCCTGTTGACCCACTGTAATACCGGTGGCCTGGCGACCGCAGGCGTGGGCACCGCGCTGGGGGTTATCGCGCTAGCTCATGAGCAGGGCAAAGTGGCGAACGTCTGGGTGGATGAGACGCGTCCGTTGCTGCAGGGTGGGCGTTTAACGGCCTGGGAACTGGGCGAACTGGGTGTGCCTTATCAACTGATTACCGATTCAATGGCCGCCAGTCTGATGGCGAAAGGCGAGGTGGATGCCGTCTGGGTCGGTGCGGACCGCATTGCGGCGAATGGCGATGTGGCGAACAAAATTGGCACCTATTCGCTGGCGGTGCTGGCAAAGTTTCACGGCATTCCGTTCTATGTTGCGGCACCGCAAACTACGCTGGATCCTAACTGTCCGAACGGGGAAGCGATTCCAATTGAGCAGCGTGCTGCTTCTGAGGTCACAGGTGTTGCCGGAAGCTTTGGTGCCGTGCAGTGGGCACCGGAAAATGCGCAGGTTTATAACCCGGCGTTTGACGTGACGCCTGCGGCATTGATCAGTGGTTGGGTGCTCGACAGTGGCGTGGTCACGCCGGAGCAGGTCAGCGCAGGGTTCTTTACGCGCTGAGTGGTGATTGCCCCTCACCCTAAGCAATGTGGCGAGGGACGGCTTTTCCCCCTCTCCCTGAGGGAGAAGGTCGGGGTGTGGGTGGGGGACCCTGTACACGATTCTGTGTAAATGCCTTTTCTCAGAAGTGACCGTCCAGGCGGTCACCGAACTCGATAATAA
>NZ_CBFFRL010000167.1:0-10820 GCF_965644215.1 Phytobacter sp. V69 | reverse complement strand
TAGTCATGATAATAGGGCCTTCTGATTAGAAGGCCCTATTATCAATGATTTTTATCCTCGTGACGACACTATCTAAGCAGGAACAATGCTCTCAACGGGCTTTTTTACCGCTCGCGAGAGGGAATACCAGTCAAAGCGCCGCGTCAGTATCATCACGGTACTCAGTGCTGCAAACAGCACGCCCGTTCCCAGCAGCAATGCGCTGTCTTCTGAATTCAGCAGACTCCACATCACGCCATACAGCACCAGCAACGCGCCGCTAAAAGGCAGGCTCGCACGCCAGCTTTTCAACACGCCCTGCAAATAGACACCGTTGATTGCCGTACCCAGTACGCTGGCAATTAACCACGCATGGGTAAAACCGACATGCTCTGACAGCGCCAGCAGAACCAGATAAAACATCACCAGCGATAACCCCACCAGCAGATATTCCATGGGGTGCATTTGCCGCCCGGTAAGACTTTCAAAGACGAAAAACGCGGCGAAAATGAGGGCGATGAGCAAAATCGCATACTTCACCGCTCTGTCCGTTAACTGGTACTGATCCGCAGGCGTCGCGATGTTGACGCTGAACGCCGGCAGACGCCATTCATTGCTACCACTCAGACTCAGAATATCGCGAACTTTGCTGTCCAGATTGTTGGCAAACCAGGTACTTTGCCAGCGCGCCTGGTAACCCTCGGGGCCCACCTCGCGTTTAGCAGGCAAGAAGTCACCGGTGAAGCCAGGATGAGGCCAGTCCCCCATCAGCGCCATTTCGCTGTTTCTCCCCAGTGGAACAACAGAAAATGCCCCGGTGCCGTTGAGGCTGAATGATGCGTTCAGGGTGATATTTTTTTGCGTAATACCCGATGCAGTAAGCGGGACATGGATCCCCTGCAAGTCGCTCATCAGGCCGGAACCGGGTTCCACGTTGAGTGATTCGCCATTCACTTTCATCGTCCGTATTTGCCCAATCCCTCTGGCATCGCTCAGGGCAAAGACCACAAACGGCTCACCCAGTTGCCGTGTCTCACTGGCTTCCAGGCCAGAACGCTTTGGGTCAAATTCGGCATTTATGCTGATATCGCCATGCCAGACTTGCCCTTCGTAGATCCCCACCTGGCGGTTTTCAACCTGCTGTTTTCCTTCGACCATCAGCGATTCAGGCAGCCAGAAACGGATATAGCTTTTCGTGCGGCGAATCTCTTTCGGCGGCTCATCTCCCGTCGACTCGAGCGTTGTCACAACGTCCGTCACCGGGATCGCAATCAGCGGGCCAATCAGCTTTTGCGGCCCGGCGCTGCTTTGCCGCAGCGTATCAGCAACCTCATTGCGGTAGTCGCTGCGTTCTTTGATTAAGTTGCCCACCATGATTAGTGGGATCAGTAACAGACAAATGCACCCTGCCAGGGTGGTAATTTTCCAGAATAACGGTGATTTCAACATAGCCCCTCCTTGTGTGTTGTACGCAGAGTAACGGGGCTATAAGAGGAGAATTTGAAGTTATGTGAAGTGACGGTGAAGTGTCAGCAGCGCCTGTGTACCGCCCTGCGGCAGGTTACTTACCTGAATGGTTCCCTGATGCAAACGCGCAACTTCCTGCACAAACGCCAGCCCAAGACCACTGCTCTTTTGCCCGTTATCCCGGGGCAAGGAGTAGAAGCGTTCAAAGATGCGCTCAAGGGCGTAATCCGGGATGCCTGGCCCACTGTCACAGACGGTGAAAACGGTCTGTTCATCCTGCTCGTAAGCACGCAGCGAAATGTGTCCGTCGCGAGGGGTAAAATCGATGGCATTGTCGAGCAGATTCCCCAACGCCTGGCCCAACAGCCCGGCATCTGCCTCGGTGACAAGCGTTCCGGCATCGCATTCCAGCGTCAGATTTTTTGCCGCCAGCACCACGCTGCGCTCATCCTCAAGCTGGCGGAACAGGTCATCGATACTGATGGATGTTGTAACCACATCCTGACGATTTTCGAGCTTCGCCTGCTGTAGCAGTTTCTCCACCAGCGCCTGCATCCGCGCGTTTTGCGCCAGAATATTGTTGGTAAAACGGGTGGCAACCTCCGGTGGCGGATTTTCATGAAGAATCTCTGCCGCGCCGCGGATCGCCGCCAGCGGGCTTTTAAGCTCATGGGTGAGCGCATAGACGTACTGCTCGATGTAATTTTTCCCTTCGAGCTTAAGGCGCATACTCTCCAGCGCCTGCGCCAGCTTGCGCAACTCGCTGCTCCCCAGATTCGGCAGCGGTAAGGGGTGGTTTTCGCTTACGGCATCCGCATAGCGGGTCAATTTACCGATGGAGCGGTTAATCCACAGCGTCACCCCAAGCCCAATCACCAGAGCAATCCCCAACAACGCCGCGCTGGCCCAAAGCATGCGCCGCTCGCTGCGTTTGATAATCGGGGCAATCGCACTGTTGGGTTTGCCCACACTCAGTACGCCGATAATACGTCCCTGGTCGGTGACGGGAGCCGCCACGTACATCACGGTACTTTCCGGGTCGTTTGGGTCGGAAGGCGTACTGCGCGCACCGTATTTCCCGCGCAGCGTCAGCCAGACATCGTTCCAGCGGGAATAATCCTGCCCAACGGCAAGGCCTGCCGAATCAAAAACCACCTTACCCAGCGCATCGGTCATGTAGACATGGTATTCGTTACGCACCTTGCGGATGCCGCTGATATTGGCGTTAATCTTGCCCTGGGTGAGCGAAATAAACGCCTCGGCCAGCTTGCCGTTTTGCGCCTGCCCGGAGAGCAAATCCGCACGCGCCACCTCTGCCAGCAGCGTGGCGGTATCGATAAGCGTGCCTTCGGTTGCTCTTCTTACGCCCGGCTTGATCTCCTGGACGAAAATCGACAGCACAAACCAGGCGGCAACCGCCACAATCAAAAAATAGCCCAGCAGCAGCCGCATCCCGATACGCATTAGCGGATACCCAGGCTGTAACCCATACCGCGATGAGTATTGATCGGCGACAGCTCGCCATTCACCGCACGCAGTTTGGCGCGCAGCGTTTTGATGTGGGTATCGACGGTACGATCAAAGCTCTCTTCGGCATCGGTCCAGACGAGATCCATCAACTGTTGACGTGAGAAAACCCTGCCCGGTGCATGCAGCAGGGTTTTTAACAGCAGGAATTCATAGCGAGTAAGGGGGAGAATATCGCCACACCAGCGGATGATGGCCGCCTCTTCATCCAGTTCAAATTGCCCGACGCGAAGGAGCGAAGATTGCACCGTGGCTTTCTGGAAGCGGCGCAACACGGTACGCACTCGGGCGCACACTTCTCTGGGCGAAAAGGGTTTAGCGATGTAGTCATCGGCCCCCATTTCCAGCCCCAGTAGCTTGTCGATCTCATCGCTGCGCGCGGTCAGAAACAGCACCGGCAACCCCGGTGCCTGAGCCAGCAAACGCCGACACAACTCAAAACCGCTAATATCCGGCAGCCCAACATCCAGGATCGCAAGATCCGGCAGTTGCCGCGCCGCCGCGTCGAGGACGGGTAGCCCCCGCTCAAACGCGGTGACGGCAAACCCATCCTGCTGCAACATATAAATCAGCGTTTCGGCAATACTTGCCTCGTCTTCAACCAGCCAGATTCGCGGTTGTGGCATCTCCATTCCTTTTATTTGCCCCAGGGCATAATCGGCACCGCGCTCAGTGCGTTTTTCGGCGATCCATCTACCACTTTATCGGAATAGGTCAAATAAACCAGCGCGTTACGTTTGCTGTCGTAAAAACGGACCACCTGCAGCTTCTTGAACACCAGCGAGGTGCGCTTCTGGAAGACCACGTCACCCTGCGCTTTGCCGTTTTTGATCTTATCACTGAGCTCGATTGGCCCTACCTGCTGGCACGAAATCGCCGCATCAGATGTGTCTTCCGCCAACCCCAGGCCGCCTTTAATGCCACCCGTTTTTGCCCGACTCAGATAACAGGTCACATTTTGCACATCCGGATCGTCGAACGCCTCGACCACAATTTTGTGATCCGGGCCGAACATTTTGAATACGGTGTCCACCGAGCCAATCTGTTCCGCGTGAGCAGAACCCCACAGCAACGCTAATGAGGAAAGTATTAAACGTGTGTATTTCATATTGTTACCATTTTTGAATATAACGTTGAGCGACTATTCACGAGCCAAAGAGGAAAAGGTTTATAGATCACTAATTTACAAAAATTATCATGAAAATCAGAGACAATGCGCACTAACGCACAAAAAAAACACTGAATGCTAAAATAACAAACAGTGGTATTATCCCTTTACTGGTATCAGGCGTAAGCCGTTTTAAGGATGAGGATATTTTATGGATCAGGCTGGGATTATTCGTGATCTTCTTACTTGGCTGGAAAGCCACCTGGATCAGCCATTGTCGTTAGATAATGTGGCGGCAAAAGCCGGTTATTCCAAGTGGCATCTGCAAAGGATGTTCAAAGACGTGACGGGCCATGCGATCGGCGCTTACATTCGCGCGCGCCGCCTGTCGAAGTCTGCTGTCGCTTTGCGCCTGACCTCACGCCCCATTCTGGATATCGCTCTGCAGTACCGCTTTGATTCTCAGCAAACCTTCACGCGCGCTTTTAAAAAGCAGTTTAACCTGACGCCCGCGCTGTATCGCCGCTCTCCTGACTGGAGCTCTTTTGGCATCCGCCCGCCGCTGCGTTTAGGTGAGTTTGCCATGCCGAGATATGAGTACGTTACGCTTCCGGAAACGCAACTCATTGGTACGACCCAGAGTTATACCTGCTCGCTGGAAGAGATCTCCGATTTCCGTCATCAGATGCGTATTCAGTTCTGGCGTGAGTTTTTAGGCAATTCGCCGACCATTCCGGCAGAAATGTATGGCCTGCATGAACCGCGGCCAAGTCTGGACAAAGACGACGAGCAAGAGGTGTTTTACACCACCGCCCTGACACCGGAGATGGCGAATGGCCATATGCATAACGCCCATCCGGTACTGCTGGAAGGCGGTGAGTATGTGATGTTCTTCTATGAAGGGCCGGGTACTGGCGTACAGGAATTTATCCTGACCGTCTACGGTACCTGCATGCCGATGCTGAATCTGACACGCCGTAAAGGCCAGGATATTGAGCGGTTCTACCCGCAGGAAGATGCGCGCACGCAAGAGCCGCCGCTCTACATCCGCTGCGAGTATCTGATTCCTATCCGCCGTTAACGCTGCAACTCATCCAGTGCAGGAGCGTCCAGATGTGAGACATCTCCTGCCGTTTCCACGACCCATCCTGACGCCAGCCACGCGCTATCCTGATAATCGATACGGGAAATAGAGCAGTTACGCAAACGCAGGCGGCGCTCAGCATAAGCCGGAAGACCCAGAATGGTGCTCAACAGACAGCCCAGGGCCATGCCGTGGCTGACGATCATCGGGCGGCTCCCTGGCGGGAGCTCCAGCGTGGTCGCCAGGGCAGCATGCATGCGATCGGCAAGCTCCTGCATCGACTCACCGCCGGGAATGCGCCCGTCTGCGGTGCCATTCACCAGTTGACGACGCCAGCCTTCTTCTTCTTCGGTCAGGGTTTCGAGGTTACGCTGTTCGAGCACACCCATATCAAGTTCGCGCAGGCGCGAATCGAGGGTGATGTCGCAGACGCATAGCTCTGCAATGATTTCAGCCGTGCGACGTGTACGTCCGAGGTCGCTGGCAATGATATGCGTGACGCCCAGCGCTTTCGCGCGCTCAGCCACCTGCCATGCCTGCTGTTCCCCTTTTTCGGTTAACGGACTGTCTGAATGGCCTTGAATACGACGCTCGGCGTTCCACTGCGTTTCACCGTGGCGGACAAGGTATACCTGTAACATGCTTTTATATCCATTATACTGCGATGAAGTTTATTATATGAGGAAGGCCTTACCCGTCATGCAGAACGCGTCTCATTACGGGCAGCCAGCTATAGATTATGCACCATGTTGTCTCTGCTACCACAAACCCCGCCAAAATTCGGGCGATTCTGCACGCTTTTGATGAGATTTTCGGTGAAGGATCTTGCCATATCGACGCTATCGCTGTTGAGAGCGGTGTACCAGAACAGCCCCTCGGCAGTGAAGAAACGCGCGCAGGTGCCCGCAACCGCGTCATTAACGCCCGTCATGCCCGCCCCGACGCAGACTTTTGGGTCGCTATCGAAGCCGGAATTGATGAAGGCAGCACCTTTAGCTGGGTAGTCATTGAAAGTCGCGAACAGCGCGGTGAAGCCCGTTCTGCCACTCTGCCCTTGCCGGAGGTAATTCTGCAGAAAATACGTGCGGGTGAGGCGCTGGGCCCGGCGATGTCGGCGTACACCGGGATTGATGAGATTGGCCGCAAAGATGGCGCGATTGGCGTGTTTACCGCCGGGAAGTTAACGCGCGCCAGCGTATATCATCAGGCCGTGATACTGGCGTTAAGCCCGTTTCACAATGCGGTCTATCGCTGACCGTTAAGCAGCGTCTGCTCCAGCCATAAGCGCAGGTCGGCAGGCGCGGCTTTCAGGCTGTTCGATCCACGGGTGATCGTGGCAATGCCCGCACCGAGCTCACTTTTAAGTTCACGCTGACTCATCTCACCGCGCAACAGCTCCTCGATAATCCGCACGCGCGTGCCTAAAGCTTCACGCTCATCAGGGGTGAGCATCAGGTTAAGCAACGGAAGATGTAAATCCTGTTCGTAAGACTGCCTGACGAGTTCGACAAAGCGCAGCCATTCCTGGTGACGCTGTTCGGCCATGGCCGCTGAATAGGGTGATTGCTGGGTCATAATTTGCCGCCGTTATGCTATGTACTCGCTAGAGAGTACACAGCATAACACAAACCGCAGAAATCAGTAACGGCGCTGCCACTCCGCGTCCGTCAGCACCGGAGCCTTAGTACCGTCCATAAAGAAACGGTAGTAAGCGTCATAGGCCAGCACATTTTTCACATAGCTGCGGGTCTCGGAAAACGGGATGCTCTCGATAAAGGCCACCGCGTCAATTCGCCCGCCGCTGTTGTTCAGCCAGGTGCGCACCCTGCCCGGCCCGGCGTTGTATGCCGCAGAAGAGAAGATACGGTTATTGCCAAACTGCTGATAGACGTACTGCAGGTAGCTGGTACCGATATTGATGTTCACCTTCGGTTCCAGCAGTTGTACCGCATTGCTGTAGCCAGGAATATTAAACATCTTCACCGTGTGCGTCGCGGTACCCGGCATGATCTGCATAAGCCCGCTGGCCCCCACCGGGGAGCGTACTTTCGGGTTCCAGGCGCTCTCCTGGCGCGAGATCGCCATCGCATAGCTTTGCGGGATATCTTTGCCGCGCGTGTAGCGGGCATAAAGGTCGTTGTAGGCCAGCGGGAAACGTTCCTCCAGTTGATCCCACAGCTTACCGGCGATCGTCGCCTGCACGCTCAGATCCCACCAGTGCTGATTAAACGCATAGCGCGCCAGCTGTGCCTGCTCCTGCACGCTACGACTGGTGATCAAGTTGGCCCACTCACTGCGGGCGGTGTTGTCCTGATTCCAGTACATCAGTTCGCGCACACGGGACATCTCCGGCCCGTTTGCCAGCGCAGGATCGATATTGCCCGGCGCCTTGTCGATTTTCATCGTGTACGTTTCGCCCAGACGCTGGGCCGCCGCCATCGGGTAGAACCCGCGTTGCTGCATCAGCGCATGGAGGATCTCTTTCGCCTCGGCATCACGCCCGCGCTCCTGCAGCAGATCCGCCTGCCAGTATCGCCACTCATCCTTCTCTTTGGCTTCCATCGGCAAACGCGCAAGCCAGGTATTCAGCCCACGGCGGTCGCCGTTGCCGATAGCCATCCGCACGCGCCGCTCAACGATCGAGATAGACTGTGAGCGCATGATGGCGTCATCGCGCCAGCGCGCCTGCTCATCGGTCACGTCATTACCCATCAGACGCCAGGCGACAATATCGCGCAGCGTTTGCGTCTGACCTTCATTCAGTTGCTGTGCCTGCACCAGTGACGGGATCATCAGCCGGGCGTTTTCCACATCGTCACGTGCGACGCTTTCGAACGCCTCGGCGGCCATCTGGCGGGTAAAATCGGTCGCGCCCGTGGTGCGGGCAAAGGTCATGACGCTGCCAGGATTGTTGGCAAGCGTAATGATGGCAGACGAGATGGTCTGATAGTCCGGCGGCATCTGGCCCGCCAGCAGAATAACCAGCCGCGTATTGCCCGCTTTCATCGCCAGACGAATACGTTCCAGAAACGCCAGTGGGTCCTGCGTGCCGGAGGCGCGCCATGCGCCAAAGAGCCGGTCACAGGCGTTCGGCTGGCTGCTTCCCGTCAGCCAGAGTTCTTTCGCCCCCTGCCAGGCTTCGTCGGCCTGTCCGGTGCTCCATTTCGCAAAGTAGTAGTTACATTGCGCCTCAGTTGTTGTGGGTTTTTCCGGGCTGAATGCCAGCAAACCGCGCCAGTCTTCCCGACGCGCCAGCTCATTGATAAAGCGCGTTTTCAGGGTGCGTGCGGGCGGTAACGTGGGGTTTGCCTGAATAAAATTGGTCACCGTCACGGCGGGTTGATTCATCAGATCATCGGTTATCTGGCGGTACTGCAGATAGGGATACAGCGGGTAGCTTTGCAGCCCTGGCATCAGTTGCGATACCACGTCCATCTGCTTGTTGTCCCACGCCTGTTTGATCTGGGCATAGCGATTACGTTGTTCATCCAGTGAGTCCGCTCGCGCCACATTGCTGAGGGACAGCAAACAAATACTGGCCGCCAGAAAACGCCAGGCGACATGTTTAGCTCTCTGCACAGCTTATTCCCCTTATAAAAACGTTACCTACAGCGTCATGCCGCATAATGCCTTAATGCTAACCGTGCACGCCGTAACGCGCCACGTCCTGAACACTTTTTTACCTTTCTTGTGTGATTTAACACTCCAGGCGCGGCTGGCTGGGATTGAGCACGGAAAACGGCTACACTTCACCTTTGAAAACTATCACCATTAATTAGCCCTAAATAATTCAAGATGCAGGAAGGCGGCAATCGAATGAATCCAGGAGCTTACATCAGTAAGTGACTGAGTGAATGAGTACAGCCAACACACCTGCGTCCTGAAGTATGACGGGATAAAAAGAGGCGAAGTCCAACGTGGCTCAATTCGTATATACCATGCATCGTGTCGGCAAGGTGGTTCCGCCGAAACGTCACATTCTGAAAAATATCTCGCTGAGTTTCTTCCCGGGCGCGAAAATCGGCGTTCTGGGTCTTAACGGTGCCGGTAAATCTACTCTGCTGCGCATCATGGCTGGCATCGATACCGATATTGAAGGTGAAGCCCGCCCGCAGCCGGGCCTTAAAATCGGCTACCTGCCGCAGGAACCTCAGTTGAACCCGGAGCAGACCGTTCGTGAATCCGTCGAAGAAGCGGTTGCCGAAGTGGTTAACGCGTTAAAAGGTCTGGATGAGGTCTACGCGAAATACGCTGAGCCAGACGCTGACTTCGATAAACTCGCCGCACAACAGGGCAAGTTTGAAGAAATTATCCAGGCGCATGACGGCCACAACCTGAACGTGCAGCTGGAACGTGCCGCTGATGCGCTGCGCCTGCCAGACTGGGACGCGAAAATCGCCAACCTGTCCGGTGGTGAACGCCGCCGCGTGGCGCTGTGCCGTCTGCTGCTGGAAAAACCAGACATGCTGCTGCTCGACGAACCGACTAACCACCTGGATGCAGAGTCCGTGGCCTGGCTGGAACGCTTCCTGCACGACTTCGAGGGTACCGTGGTGGCAATTACCCACGACCGTTACTTCCTCGATAACGTTGCCGGTTGGATCCTTGAACTTGACCGTGGTGAAGGTATTCCGTGGGAAGGCAACTACTCCTCCTGGCTGGAGCAGAAAGATCAGCGTCTGGCACAGGAAGCGTCTCAGGAAGCGGCCCGTCGTAAATCCATCGAGAAAGAACTCGAGTGGGTTCGTCAGGGTGCGAAAGGCCGTCAGTCTAAGGGCAAAGCCCGTCTGGCACGCTTTGAAGAGCTTAACAACGTTGAATACCAGAAACGTAACGAAACCAACGAACTGTTTATTCCGCCAGGAGCACGTCTGGGGGATAAAGTGGTGGAAGTTAGCAACCTGCGTAAATCCTACGGTGACCGCCTGCTGATTGACGACCTGAGCTTCTCCGTTCCGAAAGGCGCGATTGTCGGGATCATCGGTCCGAACGGCGCGGGTAAATCTACCCTGTTCCGTATGATGTCCAACCAGGAACAGCCAGATGCCGGTTCTATCACCCTGGGTGAAACCGTCAAACTGGCTTCCGTGGACCAGTTCCGTGACGCCATGGACAACAGCAAAACCGTCTGGGAAGAAGTGTCCGGCGGGCTGGATATCATGCGTATCGGTAACACCGAGATGCCAAGCCGCGCCTATGTTGGCCGCTTTAACTTCAAAGGCGTTGATCAGGGCAAACGCGTTGGCGAGCTGTCCGGTGGTGAACGCGGTCGTCTACATCTGGCGAAGCTGCTACAGGTTGGCGGTAACGTGCTACTGCTCGATGAACCAACCAACGACCTGGATATCGAAACCCTGCGCGCGTTAGAAAACGCCCTGCTGGAGTTCCCGGGCTGTGCGATGGTTATCTCGCATGACCGTTGGTTCCTTGACCGTATCGCGACTCACATTCTGGACTACCAGGACGAGGGTAAGGTGGAGTTCTTCGAAGGTAACTTCACCGAATACGAAGAGTACAAGAAACGCACCCTGGGTGCGGACGCGCTGGAACCGAAGCGTATCAAGTACAAACGTATTTCAAAATAAATATCCTCCGGCATAGCCGGAGGTTTTTCTGATGCGCCTATAAGGCTCTCTTACCAGCCGCGCCCTAACA